>JAYSUQ010000125.1:0-13429 GCA_043718985.1 Bacteroidota bacterium
TGCAGCGGTGATAATATCATCTCGTTTAGCATGCCCTCCTAATTTATGAAGCGTTTTAATAATAATTTCGTGCTTAGTTGCGTTAGAAAATAAAGAAGAAAATATGAAAGTAAACTCTGATTTTAAAAGTCCACTTGCATCAAAACAAAGCCGTTGAATATTTTGTGCAGTACTTAATCCTTTTTGTACATTATCTAAATAATAAGGTATGCCTCCCATCACCATATACAATTGTATAATTTGATATCTATCTAATTGTATGTGTTTTGATTTTAAAAATGCCTCCGTTTCATGTAATGTAAATGGGTCTAGCTTTATACGTGCTGTTACACGATTGTGCAAGCCGCCTTTATTTTTAATGAGTTCGTTTATCATCCATGATGCCGATGAACCGCAAACTATAAGTTTTACATTAGATTGTGCGCTTGCCCATGAATTCCAAAAAAAATCTAACCCTGTTACAAAATCAGATTTTTTAGTATCAAACCATGGTAGCTCATCTATAAATAAAATACGCTTACCTTTTATTTTTTTCAATTCTTGTGTAAGTACATGAAAGGCTTGCAACCAAGTTTCAAAAGCTTCGTAATCCTTATTAAATGCTTGATTTACAAAAATTGTAAAGCTAATCAACTGTTTCTTTGTGTCTGCATTGGCTAATCCTGTAGCATAAAACGTAAACGAATTATTAAAAAACTCGCGTATTAAAAAGGTTTTGCCAACTCGCCTACGCCCATACACGGCAATAAATTCGGGCTTATTAGACTGTACTAAATTTTTTAGTTCATTAATTTCATTTATTCTTCCTACAATAGCCATAACTATAGTTATTTAATTATTAGCCAAATTTACATTAATATGGCAGATTTGGAAAATTATATGTAATATTTTTCGCCAAAATTGTAAAAAAAATACAATTTTGGCGAAAATTTATTTAAACGATAGTTCAGCAAATTTAGGCCTAGCTTTGATGGGCCTAAAAAATAAGTAAAAGTATTTTTAATAGATGAGTGCTTAACCGCATTTTAATTTATAAACAAAAAAGTTCTGCTAATTGCTTAACAGAACTTTTGTAAATAGGTACTCTTACTACAAAAACCTATTTATTCCTTAATAATTTTTTTAGTAACACCATTTATACTCACAAAATAAATACCGCTACTTAGTTGAGATGTGTTTATGTTAGTATTATTTGATACTAACTTTTGTGATAACACTACTTCGCCTAAAGCATTGGTCATAATAATACTACTAGCATCGCTTATGTTTTCTAATTCCATATTTAAAATACCGTTAGTTGGGTTAGGATATAATTGATACTGGTAAGCGTCATCATTAAGTTTGTTTAAACCTGTAGTTAAATTATTATGTACACTTAATACCTCGGCAGCAGATAAATTACGGTCGTATAATAAAACTTCATCTATCGACCCTTGAAATAATTGGTTTGCTGGTTTTGTACCAATAATAAATGAGTTGCTTTGATAAGATGTTAATCCAGTTGCTGAACAAGCAATGTCTTTAAAGCCATCAGTTTCCTCAATACCATTTACATAAGTTACATTTTTTTCATTTCCAGTAGAACTTCCTATATATGTAAATGTATATGTTCTCCATTGGTCATCTAAAGTTGGTAAAAAAAACTGACTAACAAAGTACCCAAAACTGCCCGATTGAGTACTGTTGTTGTTTAACCCCATTTGCATATAATATGTAACGGGTGTTTTTAAAATTCTAATAAAGCAGTCGCCATTATTTACAATGTTTATGTACGTATTGCCAGGTAAACTTTTTATGTAAGCTGTATCAAGTTTTACTTTTGCAGATAATGTAAGGGCTATGCCAGGGCGTAAATTATAGTTAACGTTATTAAACTCCATGTATTGCCCCGATGTGCAACCAAATGCATTATTAGCAGCGCCAAATTCGTTAGTTGCTAAAGAGCCACTATTAAAATTTGTTGAAATACCCGTTGGTACATTTGCTGCTAAAGTATTAGTAAACGAGTGCCTAAATATTAAGCCAGTTGTTGGTATTTGTGCATTTGAAATTGTTGCTAAGCCCAATGCTAAGGCTGATAGTAAAATTTTTTTCATGGTTATTTTTTTTAATTTTTATTAAAAATAGATAAAGTAGTTATTGCATTTTGACTTGTTTTACAAAAGCCCTTTTATGTTTTACCAAATACTTAGGTCGCCTACAACACTAACTAATAAAAAACCGAGTGTTCGATAAGGCTTAAAAAAATAACAACAATACACTTATAAAAAAAAGCTGCCTCGGTATTGAAGCAGCTTTAAAAAAATGATTTTACATTAAATTATTCTTTAATAAATTTTTTAGTAGTGTTGTTTACTTTAATAAAGTATACGCCAGTAGTTAAATTGGCAATATCAATTACATTTATGTTGTTGTTTAGTTTTTGTGTTAAAACTACTTGCCCTAAAGCATTTGATACTTCTATTAAAGTTTCGGTAGTTTCAATTGCTAGTTCAATTGTTAAAACGTTTTTAGCTGGGTTAGGATAAATACTGATGTTGTTTTTTAATTTTTGTGTTTCATTTAACGCAGTAGTTAAATTACAAACGCCAGTGCCAGCTACATCGCCAGTTATTGTCCAGCTTTTTGCGCTTATTAAATTAGCACGAGCTGCAGTGGCTGAGGTGCCGTAAGTTAAGCCGTCTGATCCTAGTTTTTTACCATTAGGAGTTAAAGTATTACTACTCCAGCCATTGAGTGTTGCCGAGTAGTTATTACAATCCATACCAGTAGTGTAAAACATAGCGTCTAAATCAACAGTAGGTTTTAAAACCCAGTTACCTAAATTTTGATTAAATACACCACCAGTATTCATGTAAAACATGTACGCCATATCGTTTACGTTAGTGGTATTCCAGCTACTTAGATTTTGATTAAAGTTTGCGCAATTATTAAACATGGCTCTCATATCGGTTACATTACTTGTATTCCAACCACCTATATTTCCATTAAAATTTGTAGCATTAGCAAACATAGCATACATGGCTGTTACACTAAACGTATTCCATGCACCAACATTTTGATTAAAATTTGTGGCAAAACCAAACATACCATCCATAAAACCTACTTTAGCGGTATTCCAACTTCCAATATTTTGATTAAAATTAGTACAGCCAGAAAACATACCACCCATATCTGTTACATTTCCAGTATTCCAACTTCCAATATTTTGATTAAAATTTACATTATTTCTAAATGTACTTTGCATGTTTGTAACACTACTAGTATTCCAACTGCCAATATTTTGGTTAAACGCACTACAGTATTGAAACATTCCATTCATATTTAAACAACTACTAATGTTCCAACCCCCAATGTTTTGGTTAAAAATAGTTGCTCCGCTAAACGTGTAAGAAAAATTAGTAACGTTTGTTGTATTCCAAGATGAAATATTTTGATTAAAGTTAGAACAGCCCGCAAATAATTGACTCATATTTGTAACAGTTGAAACATTCCAATTATTAATATTAGATGGGCTGTTTAAAGCAGTGCAGCCCGAAAACATAGAGAACATACTTGTTAAACTACTTAAATTAGGAATATCGGTAGCGGTTACTTGTAAATTTTTGCAATCTGAAAAAGCATAAAACATACTCGTCCAGTTCACACTTCCCCATTGTGAAACATTAATTAACTTTGTAGCGTCTGTTCCCGAAAATATATAAAACCTTTTTAAATTGGTTGGTGCCATATTAACCGTAATGGTATTATTTGCAGGTGCGTTTACTGTAAAAGATGTTGCGCCAGCTGTTGCTTGTGTAAAACTACCAGTGCCTGTATTACCAGATGGAGAAGCTGTCCATGTATAATTTACTGGGCTTGCCGTTGTTTCTGCATTAAAATTAAGTGATGTTACTGCCGCTGTATGCGTCCATACAGTTACAAAATTTGTTTGTGCATTTGTTAATGTTGCTAAGCCCAATGCTAAGGCTGATAGTAAAAGTTTTTTCATGATTATATTTATATATTTTATTTAAAAATATATAAAGTAGTAATTGCTTTTTGACTTGTTTTACGAAAGCCCTATTTTGTTTTACGAAATACTTAGGGCGGCAAAAAAATTGTAACACATGCTAAATGGAGTTTTAATTTAGGTTGGTAAACACTTCTTGCGAAAGACTTCTCCCGAAAGCTTTCGGGACGCTCAGTCTGACACTACTCACTAATTTATTTGCAAAAAAAGCTGCCTCGGTATTGAAGCAGCTTTAAAAAAATGATTTTACACTAAATTATTCTTTAATAAATTTTTTGGTAGTGTTATTTGCTTTAATAAAATATATGCCAGTAGTTAAATTAGCAATATCAATTACATTTTTGTTGTTGTTAAGTTTTTGTGTTAAAACTATTTGCCCTAAAGCATTTGATACTTCTATTAAAGTTTCGTTATTTTCAATTGCTAGTTCAATGTTTAAAACATTTTTAGCTGGGTTAGGGTAAATATTAATGTTGTTAATTGTGTTTTGTTTTTCATTGATAGCAGTTGCAGTATTAATTTTAAAAATTCTTCCATCAGATGTTACTGCCCATGCGTTGTTAGCATCAAGTGCGTGAACAGCGTTAAAGCCAGCGCCACTACCTGTTATTGATAAATCTTGAGTCCAGCTTACACCACCGTTAGTTGTTTTATAAATTCTTCCACCACTTCCACTTGTGGGGCCACCAACAGCATAACCATTCATTGCATCATAAAAATCTAGTCCAAAATAAGTATCACTCGTGCTAGGTGTTGAGTTTGTAAATGAAATTGCGCTATTGTTAGTAAGCAAGCCAATTCCTTGGCCAACTACAAATCCATCAGTTGGTGAGGTCATACTTATTTTGTAATGTGCAGCGCCAGTAATGTTTGTAGCCGTCCAGCTTGTTCCGCCATCATTTGAAGTAACTACTTTATTATTTCTTAAAACCAAAACGGTATTTGTACCTACCATTTGAACATCGTTAAGAGTTTGGTTTGTAAAATTTGAGTTTGTAATTGATATCCAATTAACGCCACCATCAGTAGTTTTTAAAAGTGTATTATAGCCACAAGCAAAACCTACATTTCCACCTACAAAAAAATGTACGCTATATAAAATATTAGTATTTGGCGTAGTTGCTAAAGACCATGTAGCACCTGCATTAGTTGTTCTTAAAATTGTACCTCCAGTGCCTACTATGTAACCATTGGTGCTACTTACAAAAAACACATCATTTAAATCAACAGAGTTTAAGGCTGGAGTAGCTTGTGTGCCCCATGTTAAACCACCATCAGTAGTTGTTTTTACCGAAGCGCCATTTGTCCCACACGCCCAACCATTTTGCACATTAGTAAAATGTATTGAATAAAGTGCTTGGTTTGTTGCAGCTACTTGTTGTACCCAAGTTTGCGCATTTGCAAATGTTGCTAAGCCCAATGCTAAGGCCGATAGTAAAAGTTTTTTCATGATTATGTTTTAATAATTTTATTTAAAAATAAATAAAGTAGGTATTGCTTTTAAACTTGTTTTACGAAAGCCCTGTTTTGTTTTACGAAACGGCATTGAAAATCTAAACTTCAAACGCTCGGTCGGTCGAAACAGGGATTTTTTCGTTGTTAGATAACGTAACTAAACCTTCTTGTTTAGATAAAGACTTAATATTATTTGTATTAACGATGTATGATTTATGACAACGTTTTAAGTACAAAAAATCCACAATCATTTCTTCAACATATTTTAAATTACGGCTCAACATAAAGCGCTCATTATTTTGCATATAAAATGTAGAGTAAGCGCCTTCGCCTTTTACATATAATATATCTTTTGGGTTAATATAATTAATAGAGTCGCGGTTTGGAATCACTATTTTTTTATCTTCTTGCGCACTCAAATTAGCTTTAAGTGCTGCTAATTGGCGTGAAGCAATTTTTTCAATTTTTTGAACAGCTTCTACTAATAGTTGTGTATTAATAGGTTTTAAAATATAATCAATAGCAGATAATTTAAAAGCTTGTATAGCATAATTGTTGTAGGCTGTTACAAATATGATAGAAAAATTAATTTCTTCTTCATTAAAAAAATCTAATAATTGTAACCCACTTAAGCCTGGTAATTCAATGTCTAAAAATACAATATCAGGATTATTTTTTTTTATAGATTTTACACCACTTGGCAAATCTTCGCAATCATCAACAACCTCTACTTGCGGGCAATGTTCATTTAACAAAAGGCGCAGTAATTGCCTTGCTTTTTTTTCGTCTTCTATAATAATTGCTTTCACTAGTTAAATGTAATATTAGTATGTTATGCTAAACTTATTGTTTTACCAAAGGGCTATTATATTTTACTAAAACGGAATGTTAAGTATCACCTGAGTTCCAATACTTTGATTTTGTGCATTTGTTAAATTTATAAATTCAACACCAATTGCCGATTGGTTATTTTTATTTAATAATTCAAATCGTTTTTGGTTTGCAGATGTCGCAAACGATTGATGGTTTTTGTTTCGCAAAGCATTTATTTGTTTTGAGGCTTCAATACCAATGCCATTATCGGTAATAATAACCGTTACCATTTTGTTGTTTTGTTGAAACTCAATGGTGAGTTTTTTTTCTCCTTTTTTGTGTAAAAGTCCGTGTTTAATGGCATTTTCAACATATGGTTGTATTAACATCGAAGGAATTGAAACGATATCCGATTGTAAATTTTCTTTTATTATAAAGTAATTAAAGTCTTCTTCAAAGCGCATTTTTTCTAATTTCAAATATAATTCCAACGCTTTTATTTCTTCTTCTAAATACACTTTTTCTTTATTACTCATATCTAAAATTAAACGGGTGAGTTCACTAAAATTAACTAAGTAATCGGCAGCTGTTTTTTTATCATTCAAATAAATGTATGATTGAATTGTATTTAGCGCATTAAATATGAAATGCGGATTCATTTGTGCCTTAATACTCGATAACGTAGAGATATGAAGTGCTTTTTCTAAAGCCATTTTTTCGGTTAGTAATTTGTTTTTCTTTTTAACTAATCCTATTCTGTATTTAAATCCCAAAAATAATAAGGCTAAAAATGCTATTATTTCAAACAAAATAAACCACCACGTTTTATAAAATGGTGGTTTAATACTAAAATTAAACACAAGGTTTTTTTTGCATTCATAACCCCTTTCATTTATGGCTTTTAGTTTAACTTCATATTTGCCTGTTTCCAATGCATTTAAACTCAAATTTTTAGCGTTCAAATAAATCCATTTACCGTTATTAATACTATAATATATTTTTGTGTAATCACTTCCACGGTAATCTATTAACGAAAAATTAATTTCAATAAAATTTTGATTGTGGTTTAGCTCCAAATTGCTTTTATAAATTGCTTTGGTTTGATTAATATAAAATTGATTAAATACTAATTTTGGTAGGGAGGTATTTATAACAGACTTGTTTAAAGGAATTGTAATAAGGCCATCAATATTTGCGGCTATAAGCGTATCCTTATCAACAATAAAATCGGTTACATCAATATTTAAAAAGCCATCGGACCTGCTATACGTTTGTAGTTTTTTAGCTTTGACACTAAACACTTCAATGCCATCATTATTTAAAATATAAATTTTATTTGCAAACACTTTAACACTAAAAATTTCACTTGTGCCAAGCCCTTGTTTTTTTGTAATAAAAGGTTTTACAATCCCATTGCAATAAAATAGTATGTCGTAATTTGTGGTTGCAATAATTAACGAGTCGCCCAATTTAGCTAACTGAAAACACTCAATTGGTTGCTTGTTGTAAAAAATTTGTAACGTAATTTGTTTACCATATTTATATAAACCTGCTGTAGTTGCCGAAAAAATAGTGTCGTTTATATATTCGGCCGATTTTACCCGCACATATTCTTTATGTAAACATAATCTTTTTTTAAAAACGTAACGACCGTTTCCTATAGCCCAATTTAACCACTTATCGTTTTTAGTAATAGGGTAAATACTAAGTGTTGCACTTTCTGATAATAAATAATGTGTTGAATCTATTTGAGTGATGGCATTTACGGACATGATTTCAGAATTATTTTTTTTTCCTAACTCAGTAACATGATAAAACTTATCGCTGCAATACAATACATCTTTGTTGTAAGGGTTTTGGTGAATTACTTTTAACTCGTGTTTTGCCAAATCTTTAGTAAGCGTTTTTTTTATTCCTGTTTTTAAATCGAATATAAAAATTTCGTTTTTTGATGTGCCAACAAACAAACGCTCTTTACCTTTATACACCTTACTTGTGTAGTTTCCTGTTAGATATTTTTTAACGCTAAGGTGAGGGATAAAATAAACGCCATTGTTTAAAGTACCCAGCCAAATATTGCCTTCATTATCTTTTAATATGCTTGAAGTGGTTTCGTTCTCAAAGTAAAAAGAGCTTATGTTTAATGTATTACTTATAAAGCAAAAACCCGAACTGGTTAACAAAGCAATCTGTTTATCATCAAATATTTTTACGTTATTCAAAATTCTATTCGTAAATAGTGTTGATAAATCTTTTTTTATTACTTTGGTGCCATAGTTTAAAACAATAGGTTTTGCTTTTGATATAACCAACTCTTGATTATTAATCGAGGTGTAAAAAAAACTGTTTGGCGAAACATTTATAAATTCTTTGGTATTTAATTTTCCTGAAGTATCAACAGTAATTGTTTTTTTTAGTGAGGGTGAAAATAAATTGTAAGTTGATGAATTTGAATTAATGCTAGGTAAAAAGCCTGTTAAATTAAGTGTAATGGTTTTTGTTTTTTTTGTTTGTGTATTGTGTAGCGATATTGAGTTTTTAGTAAAACAAGCTAGTATGCTTTCTTGTATCATACAAGCTGGCATGTAATTACCAAATGTTGATATTTCAGGCTTTAAAATTAAACTATCGTTACGTGTAAAAAAAAAATGGCCAGAAAAATTTTGACACCAAATAGTACCGTCTTCGCTTTCTAAAATATTACTTACTGCCTTGCCCGAACTTTTGTTTGTTGAAAAAACTGTACTTTGTTGCCCATCAAACTTAATAAGCCCCACTTCGCTTCCAAACCACATAAAGCCGAGTTTATCTTGATAAATATCGTAGATAACATTTGATGGGAATTTAGTTTCGGTAGATAGTTGTTTGTAATAAGGTGTTTGAGATTTAGCTAAAAAGTAAAAACAAATACCTAAACATATAAAAATTACTTTATGCAATTTACCTTTTGAATATTTTTCGGTAGCGTTTTTTTGATCAAAGTAATTCATAATTTTCGGTTTGAGTTTTGTTTTTAAACCTTGATTAAAAAGCTCGGCTTTGAGCAACTAAATTTAAAACAAATAATATACTACCCTGTATTACTAAACCTAAGCCAATGCCTTTATAAAATTGTTGGGTTAGTTTTTTAAATTTTAAAAACATAAAAAAACCTAAAACTATAAATGTAATTTCTATTAATTTATAATGCCAAAAGCTATTTACAACTTTTGGCATACAGGTTAATTCATTGTTATTAATAGTTTGTGTTTTTTTTATTACAAGAGTTTCTACACCATCTCTATCATTTAATGCTTTATTAAATACGGTTATTCCTACACAAAACTGAAAAAATCCAATTAATAAAAATACGCAAGCAACTCCTTTATAAAGAGAATATTTAATAATCGTAAAAAAAAACAATGCAACACTAATTGAAATTAAACCTAAAATTATAAAAATTAAACTTTCAATTTTTTCTTGAAAAAAATAATTATCTATAAATTCAATTGATGGGTTCATTAATTATAATAAAAATCTTTGGTGCGTTTATATAAAGGTAAAATCCATCCAACTCTAAATCCTGTTAATACATCAAATCGTTGTTTGGTATCTGGTAGTCCTGTATCAAAATTATACCCTCGGTAACTTTTAGTTAAGCCCTCATATAACTCAACACCTGCATAAATATTTGCTAATCTATTATTACTTAAATACATGTAACCCACAAATTGCGAAAAAGAAATACCACCACTTAATCTATCGTAACCCTTGGCATATTTGCCTTGTACGGCAGCAACTTTTTTATTTACATCGTACAATTTAATTTTATGTTGCATGTAACCAGCACCTATGGTAAAAAATAAACCACTGTTTTTATTAAACCCTGTTTTAGGAATAATATAACCAACATTGGCATTAAAATTCCAACCGCGTTCGGTTATTTTTAATTGAGCGGGATAGCCTTCATTATCAATAATAAAACCATCGTTGGTTTTTAAATTAGCTAAAACATCCTCTTTAACTGTTGTGCCAAAAAAGTAACCACCTTCGGCATTAACTAAAATATTGTGTTTTGTTTTCCAAGTAAAAGATGCGCCTGGACTCATACTTGTACCATATCGTTTTACTAAATCTTTACTGGGTATTTGAGCGCTAAAATGCACGCCTACCATAAAAATACGAAAGCACGAATCTTTAACCGATTGGGCATTTAATACTATTGTATTAATTATAATAAAAAACAGTAAACTAATTTTTTTCAAAATAACTTAAATTAAAAAGGCCGATTGCTCGGCCTTACTATTTGTAAATTGTATATATTAAACGGTTACACCTTTTAAAACGGCAGCCATTGTAATACCAATAGATGCTGGACTGTCAACAACGTGAATTCCGCATTCGCGCATAATTTCCATTTTTGCTTGCGCTGTATCATCGTGCCCGCCAACAATTGCACCTGCATGCCCCATTGTGCGCCCTTTTGGGGCAGTTTGGCCAGCTATAAAACCTACTACTGGTTTTTTATTACCGTTTGCTTTAATCCATCGCGCGGCATCTGCTTCATAACTACCACCAATTTCGCCAATCATCACAATTGCATCTGTATCTGGGTCATTCATTAACAGCTCAACCGCATCGCGTGTAGGTGTGCCAATTATCGGATCGCCTCCAATGCCAATTGCAGTACTAACACCTAAACCAGCTTTTGCAACTTGGTCGGCTGCTTCGTAAGTTAATGTACCCGATTTTGATACAATACCAATACGACCTTGTTTAAAAACGAAACCAGGCATAATACCAACTTTGGCTTCACCAGCTGTAATAACACCTGGGCAATTTGGCCCTATTAAACGACAATTTTTTCCTTTAATATATTCTTTAGTAGCAATCATATCTTTAACCGGAATGCCTTCGGTAATGCAAATAATTACTTTAATACCTGCATCGGCAGCTTCCATTATTGCATCAGCGGCAAATGCTGCTGGTACAAAAATAATTGATGTATCGGCTTGTGCTTTATCAACTGCATCTTTAACTGTATTAAAAACTGGTCTATCTAAATGCACTGTTCCACCTTTACCTGGCGTAACGCCTCCAACAACATTTGTACCGTACTCTATCATTTGAGTTGCATGAAAAGTACCCTCACCACCTGTAAAACCTTGTACTATTACTTTTGAATTTTTACCTACTAAAACGCCCATATTTTAAAATTTTGAATTTTTGATTATTTGTGGTGCTAATATACAAATTTTGCCAATATTAGTTACTCAAATTGCTTGATTTTTATTACTAGTTTTTTACAAATTATTACTTATTAGTTGGCAATGCTTTATGCTTTATATAAAATAATTTAAATACAGGCATAATTACAAACACAAAAGCTAAAATACCAATTATTTGTGCATAAAAAGTTAAGTTATTGTATTTTAAATTAATGATGTTACACTCTAAAATTTGCTGATAATTACTGTTATCAAATTCGTTAAAGCATTTTAAAACGCCAAATACTTCGTGCAAATAAACGCTAAACAGTAAAGGCAAAAAAGGCAAAGTAACATAAACCAAATTTGTGGCAACAATAACTACGGGCTTTTGCTTATTTATTTTACTAAAATTAATTACAAAAACAACAAAGGCAACAAGCCATGTTACTAAAATTAATGTAGGATAAATAGTACTAAAAAAACTTTGAAAAACAATAACTGTTGCAATACTTAAAATAATACTTAATAGAATAAAAGTAACAACCGATATTAAAAAATGTTTCCAATTATTATTACGAAAAGTTACCATAAGCAGTGCTATAATAAACGAAAAATAAAACGCAAATAATAAATACGAATCGGTTAATAAATTAGATATTTTAAATTTAGCTCTGTAAATAGTATCAAGGTTATTTATTGGTGGTGTAAAGTCGTACTTATAGGCATAATCAATTTTTTCTTGATCGGTTAAAAAAGTATAAAAAGGCATAATGTTATTACATGTTTTGTGCAAATAGTTATATTCATCAAAATAAGTTTGAGGAGCTAAATCAAAATTAGGCGTGTATTTTTTTGCAATTTCAAAACTTGTTTTAATGGCAATGAAAATAGCTACATTTTTAATGTGTTGTTTATACTGTTTTTCGATATTAGATTTGTTTAATAATTCTAACTTAAATTCATCACTTTCGGTAAGTTTATTTTGAAATAAAAAATATGAGGCAAATGTGTTTTTTTGATAATAATTAGTATTAGGTATGTATGCTAAAAAGTTATTGTATTTACTTAAATCGTGATATACATTCCCATTTTTAAAAGCAATGGTATCTTCAGTAACGGTGTAGTGGTTTACATTTTGATTAACACTATAGCCACAATACTGAAAATCATCAATATTACGTGTTAAATATTTGTTTGATATATTAAAGGCGTTGTATTGTTGAGCTAAAACTTTATCGGTTACAGAGTTTGCTATGCGTGTATTAACACGTTGTTGTAATGGGTAAGAAAAAGATAGCAGTAAATTTACACCTATAAAAAACACAATTAAATACTTGGTATCATCAAACAAAGTATACTTACCAAAATGGTTTTCGTTATTATAAATTGTTAAATAATACATCCAAACACAAATCAAAATAATGGCTAAAACGGCAAATGCCATTATCCAAATTGTTGCAGTGCTTGATGGATTATAGCTCGTTATATCTATTGTAATTAGGCTTCCTATACCATAACTTAAAACCCAAGTAATTATAGTAAAATATACTATGTAGTGTAATTTACACACATACCAAAACGGTTTGCTTAATAGTAATTTATCATCAAACGCTTTTATAAAATTAGGCACTAAAAAGTTTAACATATATAATTGTATTAAATATCTTTTTGAAATAATTGACGTGTTGATTTAGAAATATCTCTAAAATAATTTACCTCTAAATTTGAATTTGCAATTGCTTGTAAAAATTGCATTGATGTTACCGATAAATTTGTGTTAATAATAAAAACGGTTCCCGAATCGGTAATTGTTACATCGCCTAAAGCATTAAAGTGCTGTTGTAATTGTTGTAAATTAAAATTACCACCAACTTCAAATGCATTTGTTTGGCGGTTGCTAGCAAATTGTTGTTGCTCGCCACTATAAATGGTTTGTCCTTGTTTTATAAAAACTATATTT
>JAYSUQ010000126.1:0-4531 GCA_043718985.1 Bacteroidota bacterium
AATTGGTTTTGCCATAAATATATATTTATAATTTAGTCCAAATATATTAAAAAAAATCAAATATGCAATAGGACTAATTTGAATTTATAATTGGTATTAGCACCCGATGGTAAAATATATAAACATATTTATGCGGCTAATTCATATACAAATAGGGGGTATGATGATAATGCTTTTTCTTTTGATTATTTAGATTTAATCGATAAACTAAATTTAGGACGTATTAATAATCCAAATAGTATTGGATTAGGCAGTAATATTGACACTAATTACATATCTAACTATTCATACAAAACAGCTTGGAATAATGGCTTTTCATCATTACCCGATTTTCCGAGTTATTATTTTTATAACCCAAAAAGTGGGTTTAAGTATAGTGGCGCTTGCATTAATGTACCCATTACTTTTTATAATAACAACACAGGTATTGATAGTTTGCGTTGGCATTTTTTAAACGATGGGCAAACTGCCGTTGGCGGGCAAGTGCAAAACAGCTATAATACTGCTGGTAATTATGCGGTGCAATGCATTGCATATTATAATAATACCAGCGATACAAGCACCCATTGTGTTAACATAGCTGGGCAAGGCAATAGCAATTTACCTAAACACATAATAATTTGCGAAGGAAGCGATACACTCGTTAATGGCCTACAGCCTTTTGGCTATCAATATAAATGGAATACGGGCGATACAACATCGGCCTTGCACATAAACAAAGCTGGGCAATATGTTTTAACCTACAACACACCCTGTGGTTTTGTGTACGATACATTAATAGCAAGCACAGTTTTTTGCAATATGTATTACGAGTTGCCAAATGTGTTTACACCCAACGGTGATAATGTAAACGATTTATTTACAATTGCTTTAAAAAACACTAAAAACATTAATTACCATATTTATAACAGATGGGGTAACGAAATTATAACAAAAAACGAAGATGTAAATATATTAACTGCTCAAAAATACGAGTTATGGAATGGTTTAATTAATAACGAAGAATCTACTAACGGCACATATTACTACATTATTAAATTAACACCATTTAAGGGCAATGAAATCGTATTAAAAGGTTATTTAAATTTGTTTAGGTAAATATTATTGGTGTTTATTCTGTTTTATAATGCCTATCAAAATTCAATACATCATACTAAACCTACAATGAGTGTCAGGGTGAATAATAGTTTCTAAAATTTTATTTATTCAATTAAAGCTGATCGCTATCATTTTTTTGTTTACGGTTTGCGAAAAAACATCGCCAATATTTTTCAAATTTGTTTGACAGATTTTATGTCTAAAAATTTAGGAGTAAAAAAATAATTTATCTTGGTTTATAAGGTTTTCGAGCCCCACCTGATTTTTTAGCGCCCCCACTTTTTTTATCAAATGTTCGAGGTCTATCAAATTTCTTTTTATTTGCTTCGGGGTTATATTCGGGTCCTTTACCAAAAGCTTCTGGTATTTCAACTTTTAAAACATCCATACCCATTAAGGCTTCTATTTGAGCAAAACGAGGTTGATCTTTTTCATTTATAAATGTTATTGCAACTCCTGCTTTTTCGGCACGTGCCGTTCGTCCAATTCTATGTATGTAGTCTTCTGGATCGGGTGGCGCATCAAAATTTACTACTAAACTAATGCCATCAACATCAATACCTCGCGATAAAATATCTGTACCAATTAAAATTCGCAAACGTTTATTTTTAAAATCACGCATAATTTCTTCGCGTTCTGTTTGCTCTAAATCTGATGAAAAACCTTGTACCGAATATTTTAACGCTTTAAAAGTTTGCGCCAACTCTTTTACTTTTTCTTTAGTCGACGAAAAAATTATAACCGATTTAAAATCTTCATTTTTTAAAATTTCTTTTAATAAATTTTCTTTTTGGTTATCGTAAACTACATATGCCTGTTGCACAATACCTGCAGCTGGCTTGCTAATTGCAATGTTTATTTGCTCAGGATTTTTTAAAATTTGGTTAGCTAAACCTCTAATTTTGGGCGCCATTGTTGCCGAAAACATAACGGTTTGCCTTTTTTCAGGTAAGTAATTAAAAATAGTTTTTAAGTCGTCAATAAAACCCATATCTAACATTCTATCGGCTTCATCTAACACTAAATGTTGCAGCGTATCAAAGTTTACACCGCCACTTTGTAGTAAGGCAATTAAGCGGCCTGGTGTTGCTACAACAACATCTACCCCTGTTCTTAATGCACTGGCTTGTCGTTCCCAAACAATGCCATCGTTGCCGCCATAAATACCAATAGAACTTACGCCACAAAAATAAGCCATGCCTTCTATTTGTTGGTCTATTTGCAAAACTAATTCGCGAGTTGGGGCAATAATTAATGTATTAATACCTACGTGTTTTGTTTTAATTATTTGGTTTAAAATAGGCAGCACAAAGGCTGCTGTTTTACCTGTACCAGTTTGCGCACAGGCAATTAAATCTTTACCCGATTGAATAATGGGTATAGCTTGTTGTTGTATTGGTGTTGGTTGCTTGTAGCCCATCGAGTATAGGCCATCAAGTAAAGTAATGTCAAAATTAAAATCGTTAAAAGTCAAAGTAATATTTTTAAATTATTAAGTAGCTAATTTACTATTTTTATGGCACTAAAATTTTTAATTATGCGCTGGCTAAAAAGTAATAACATAACAACTACACACGGTTTTTCAACCAGGTTGGGTGGTATTTCACCATCGCCATTTGCAAGTTTAAATTTAGGCGGTAGCGATGATGAAACTAGTAATATTGATGCAAATAGAAAACTCGCATTAAGCGATTTGGGAATTGATTTTACAAACATATCGCACTTAAATCAAATACACAGTAACAGTGTTTGCCAAGCACAAATAGGCAAACAAACTGGTGATGCTTTGGTTACAAATAAAAAAAACATTGCCATTGCTGTTGGTGCTGCCGATTGTTACCCCGTTTTATTTTATGATGGCGTTAATAATGTAATTGGTGCAGCACATTGCGGTTGGAGAGGTACTGTTGCAAAAATTGTTGCAAATACAATTAACCAAATGGTTTTGTTAGGGGCCAATAAAAATTACATTAATGTGGCCATTGGCCAAGGTATTAGTATGGCAAATTACGAGGTAAGTTTAGAGGTTATTGAGCAATTCAAACAAAACCAATTTCCAAACTATTGTTGGCAAAATAGGCAGTTAAATTTATTAGAAGCAAATAAATTTGTAGCATTAGAAAACGGCTTAAAACCCGAAAATATTTGGGCAATGAATAGATGTACTACTGAAAACGATTTTTTTTCGTACCGAAGAGATAACG
This sequence comes from Bacteroidota bacterium, assembly GCA_043718985.1. GTDB lineage: Bacteria > Bacteroidota > Bacteroidia > B-17B0 > Aurantibacillaceae > UBA4416. Next base: position 3,303 of record JAYSUQ010000126.1, read on the forward strand.
GTAAAACTGGCCGAATGTGGGCCGTAATTATGATGAAATAAGTTGTACATTTATGCGATGAAAAAACATTATTTCATACTTATAATTTTAATCCTACTAGTTTTGTTTCCGCATTTTAGTGAAGCGCAATGCGCTATGTGTAAGGCATCGCTACAAAGTAGCCAAGGTCAAAAAAACTCTGTGGCTGCAGGTATTAACAAAGGTATATTGTATTTAATGGCAGTGCCTTATTTGTTGTTACTTTTTATTTTCAGAAAACAAATAGCAACATTGTGGCGCTCTTATAAAAGTAAAAAAGTAAGCACTCAAAAATAATTAATTTATTATTTTATTGCTTAAACGAGTCTGTATTTTTTTCAGTTTTTTGTTTGCTAGCCTTACTTCTTTTTTTATTTTTAAATAATCTATTAAACAATGGCTCACGTTTATGGTCGCGGTTACGTTGTGCAACGCCTTTATTTTTTTTCATTCGTTTTCGCACTTCTTTAGTTTGAATACGCTTGTGGTGGTTACGAATTTTTTTTTCTTCAGCTCGTTTATTACTTCTATTTTCCTTAAAACGTTTTCTGTCTTCTTTGCGTTTTTTACGCTTACTTTTTATTGATGTATTTGCTTTTGGTGGCCCACCACCATCTTGCGCAAAACTTTGAGGCATTACAAAAATTAAAAACAAAAACAGTACTATTAATTTTTTCATTATTTATATCTTACAACATCAACACCAAATTTTCTTAAAAACTCAACACCTTCATCAATAGGTATATTTTTATATTCGGCGTAACTATTTTTATAAAAAACTTTTTTAATACCTGTTGTATAAATAACTCTAGCGCAAGCAATACAAGGCGATAGTGTTACATATAAAGTTGTACCCTCAATAGCCATATTATTTTTTACAGCGTATAGTATTGCATTTTGCTCTGCATGCAAAGCTAACGAACAACTACCTTTACTATCGCGAGCGCAACCATCTTTTGGCCATTCAATGTCGCAATTGTGTGTGCCTGCAGGGGGGCCATTATATCCTAACGATACAATGCGGGTATCTTTAGTTAGCACAGCACCAACTTGCGCTTTAACACAATGCGAACGTTGGGCTAGTTTTTCAGCCAACTCCATATAAATTTCATCAAAACTAGGTTTACTCATAAGTTCAAATATAAATGTTTAATGCTAATAATTATTATTTATAGTTGCATTGCACATTTTAATTTTTTAAAAAAATAGTA
>JAYSUQ010000127.1:0-1668 GCA_043718985.1 Bacteroidota bacterium
AATATTTGCCTGTGCCAATAACGCCTTTAATGATAATTAGATGTGGCGAACAAATTAAACAAGGTAATGGTTTAACCTTAAAACACGATTGGGTTTCAATAGATGAAATATCTCCAAAACTACAATTAGCAGTAGTTTGTAGCGAAGATCAAAATTACTTAAAACATTATGGGTTTGATTGGGGAGCTATTGAAAAAGCCATAAAAAGTAACGAAGCAGGAAAAAAAATAAGAGGTGGTAGTACCATTTCCCAACAAACGGCTAAAAACGTTTTTTTGTGGCCAAGCCGAAGTTATATTCGTAAAGGGTTTGAATTATACTTTACGTTTTTAATTGAAACAGTTTGGAGTAAAAAACGAATTATGGAAATTTATTTAAATAGTATTGAAATGGGTAATGGTGTTTATGGAGCCGAAGCTGCCTCGCAATTTTGGTTTCATAAAGCAGCAAATAAAATAAGTAAAGATGAGGCTGCCGCTATTGCTGCAATTTTGCCTAGCCCAATGCGCTATAAAGCAAACCCTGCAAATGGTTACATAAATGGACGAAAAGCATGGATAAAAACACAAATGAACTTTTGGGGCAATAAATTAAATTACAATAAATACAAAGATGACGATGAACCTACAAAATAACATAATTAATTATGTTAGTAGGGGTTAAATCCTAATTTTCCATTACTAAATTCTACATTTGGAAATGGAATTTTTATAATATTAACCCAAATAAAAATAGTTTTTAATAGTTTGTTTTTTGTTTTAAGTCGAGTTAAATCAGCATCTAAACTAAAATAATATTGTTGGTAACGATTAATTGTTTTTTGGTTTCCATTAGCATCAACAATTAAGTTACTGTTATAGCGTGCGCCAATCATACCATTTGCACCATAACCAAATGCTACATTTAACCATTTTGGAAATTTGTTTTGTTTTTTTATAAAAGATGATGGATTAATACTTAACCAATATGTTTGCCCATTGTAATCTTTTAATACCTGTTCGCTAAATGATTTGCCTAATAATTGTGGCCTGTAATGTGCATAATTACTTTGCAAAAACGAAAACTTTAATTGGATTGGTTGCTTATTAAAAGTAATTTTTTGCCCAATAGCTAATCCGCTTCCTATTGTATTTGCAAGCATATCTCCCCAACTAAAACCCCAACCATTGCTGTAGCCATCCATAATTTCAATAGCTGTCATGTAAGTAAATCCGCTTAAGCCGCCAACTAGTAATTGTTTATTTTTTTTATAGCCAGCCCAATTCATAGCGTGCATCATTAAGCGTGCGGTTTGATAGGTAGATAGTGCGTGGCCACATTTATCCATACCGTACCATTCTTTATTATCATTAAATAAATGAAAATTACTGGTGTTGTATTGTTGGTACCAAGCTTGATTTAAATACAACAAAGTTGATGTAGTTATAACTGCGGATGCGGTACCTAAAAGTATTTTTTTTTGTTTAAATAACTTTAACGAATCTGATACAGATAAAAGTTGTAGTGAAACAATTATAAAAAACAATACTATTTTAAGCTTATTCACAATAATAAAATTACGCTAAATCTTTAACTAATACATTGCCTTTGGATGTGTTTAAAACATCATCTAAATCTTTTAATAACCTATTTATTGTTTCAAGTTCTTTACTATCGTCAATTGGTAAA
>JAYSUQ010000128.1:0-13237 GCA_043718985.1 Bacteroidota bacterium
TGCTACAAATACGATTAATATTTTTGTTACATCAGGCGTAACAGTTACACCTATTGCTAGTCCTTCAATAATTTGTAGGGGTGGTTCATCAACCTTAACGGCTACTGGTGCTACTAGTTATACTTGGAATCCAGGAGCGATTGTTTCAAGTTCTGTCATTGTAACTCCAACAACTACCACAGTATATTCTGTTACTGGTACTGATGTGAGTGGGTGTACAAATTTAAAAACCATTGCAGTAAATGTAAATGCGCCTGTTATTACTGCTACAAAATCAACAAACACATTATGTATTGGTAACTCGGCAACTTTAACCGCTACAGGAACTGGTATCGTTTCCTATACTTGGAATCCTGGTTCAACTGTAAGTAACACAGCTGTTGTATCGCCAACTACATCTACAATTTATACGGTTACAGCAACAAACACTTTAGGTTGTGTTGGTACTAAAACCATTAATTTGCCTGTAAGTGTAAATCCAACAGTAGCAGTTGTTTCAACATCTTTAATAATTTGCGCTGGTAATTCGGCAACGCTAACTGCAAGTGGCGCATCAACATATAGTTGGAATCCAGTTGCATTAACTGGAACTACTATAGTTGTAACACCTACAGTTAATACCACTTACACTGTTACGGGTAAAAACGGAGCATTATGCACCTCAACAAATACTATTACAATTACTATTTCGCCTAATTTAACTATTACACCAATTGCATCTTCAACTGTAATTTGTAATAGCAATACAGCAACCTTAACGGCAACTGGCGCTACTAATTATACTTGGAATCCTGGCGCATTAACTGGTAGTTTGGTAGCAGTATCACCAACGGTATCAACCACATATACAGTTACTGGTACAAATACATTGGGTTGTTCGGCCACTCAAACAATCGATTTAACGGTATCAACAATTACTTTAACGGCCGTTAGTAACCCAACTATTTTATGTTCATCAGCATCTGCAACTCTTACTGGCACAGGTGCAGTTACCTATACTTGGAATCCTGGTGCGCTTGTGGGTAATACTGTTGTAGTTACACCAGTAAGTAATACACAATACACTGTAAATGCAACAAATATAGATGGTTGCACAGCTACACAAACATTAAATTTAAACGTTGGTTTAACTCCAACGGTTACAGCATCGGCATCTTCGGCAACTGTTTGTTCAAAATCAACAGTATCGTTAACAGCAACTTCTGTTGGAGCATTGACTTATACTTGGTTGCCAGGTAATGCAACTGGTTCGGTTGTAGTATTAAACCCAAGTGTAACAACAGTTTATACGGTGCAAGCAGAAAACGCATCGGGTTGTATTGGTACAAACACAGTATTATTAAATGTAAATCCTACCCCTACATTAACTGTTTTAGGTAGCCCTGCATCTATTTGCTTAGGAGGTTCGTCTACAATTACGGCTAGTGGTGCATTTACATACTCTTGGAGCCCTGGAGGTGAAACGACAAATAGTATTGTAGTAACACCAACTACTACAAGTAATTATATTGTTACGGGTACATCGTCTTTAAATTGTAGTACCAGCAACACCATTTCACTAAATGTAAGTTCAACTCCTATTTTAACTTTAACAGCAACAAGCGCAACAATTTGTGCGGGTAAAACAACAACGATGACGGCTAGTGGCGCAATTTCATATATATGGATGCCTGGCAGTATAAGTTCGAGTATTGCAATTGTTAGCCCAACTGCAAATATTACGTACACGGTTACGGGCTTAAATTCGGCAGGATGTAAAGGAACCGAAACGATTGCTATTGTTGTAAATGCAACACCTACTATTACAGCAGTAACCAATCCTACTGCAATTTGTGTAGGGGCAAGCGCTACATTAACTGCTGGCGGCGGCATTAATTATACTTGGACGCCTACTGGAGCGCTTACGTCAACTACAATTGTAACGCCAATTACAACTACAACTTATAGTGTTTTGGGTATAAATGCTTTAGGTTGTACTGCAACTAAAACTGTGCAAGTACTTGTAAATGCGTTACCTGTTTTAGTTGCAACAAGTAATCCTACTTTACTATGCGCAGGTGCAAGTGCAACGTTAACTGGTAGCGGTGCTAATACTTATACATGGATGCCAATTAGCGTTACAACAGCAACAGCTATTGTAACTCCTACATCAACTACAGTTTATACATTATCTGCAACAAATGTTAATGGTTGTTTAAATACTAAAACATTAAACTTAACAGTTAGCACAAATCCAACGGTAACTGCTACAACATTAAATAATACCATATGTGCAGGCGCAAGTACAACCTTAACTGCTAATGGCGCTAATACATATACTTGGAATCCTGGTACTTTAACAGGAAGTAATGTGGCCGTTACACCAACTGTTAATACTACTTATACAGTAACTGGTGATAATGGAGTTGGCTGTTTGGCTTCAAATACTATCGCTATTACTGTAAACCCAGTGCCAAGTTTATCAATTACTGCAAGTTCAAATTCTATTTGTAATAGTGCGTCGGTAGGCTTAACTGCTAGTGGTGCAATTAATTACACTTGGAGCCCTGTGACTGCTTTTACAGCAAGTGTAATTGATAATCCTACTGTAACAACTACTTATACTGTTACTGCCGATATTGTTGCTGGATGTTCAGCTAACCAAACAATTACGGTTAATGTAAATCCAACACCTACAATTACTTTATTTGCATCTTCGTTAACAATTTGTAATGGCTCATCGGTAACTTTATCGGCATTGGGAGCAACGAGTTATACTTGGAATCCCTTATCAGTTTCAGGCGCAACAATAACAGATTTGCCTACTGTTACAACAGTTTATACTGTTACAGGTGCTGATGCTTTAGGCTGTAATGCTTTAAATACAATTACTATTACTGTAAATTCAACCCCTACAATAACTGTTGTTAGTAACCCTACTGCAATTTGTGTTGGTGCAAGTGCTACCTTAACCGCAAGTGGTGGTGTTAATTACACTTGGACGCCTACAGGTGCAAACACTGCTACGATTACCGACACGCCAACTGTTACTACTACATACAGTGTAATTGGCGACGATTTATTGGGTTGCTTAACTACACAAACAGTACAATTAATTGTAAATGCTTTGCCAACATTAACCGCTACTAGTAACCCTACACTAGTTTGTGCAGGTACTAGTGCAACATTAACTGGCAGTGGCGCCACAAGTTATATTTGGATGCCTATAAACGTTAATACACCAACTGCCATTGTTACACCCACAGCAACAACAAGTTATACACTAATTGGTACAGACATAAATGTGTGTACTAATAGCGTTGTTGTAAATGTACAAGCATCTCCAACTTTTACAGTGTTAGCAGGGGCAAGTGCAAATACAATTTGTGCTGGTGCAACTACAACTTTAGGTGCTTTTAGCTTTGGAGCTGTTAGTTATACGTGGATGCCAATTAATATTACAAATAGTATAGCGGCAGTGTCGCCAACAATTACAACTATTTATACAGTTACAGCATCTAATTTATTAGGCTGTACTGATACAGAAACTGTTTCGATTACAGTTAATACTAACCCAACTATTACAGCAATTGCAAGCGCAACTGATGTTTGTATTGGCGGCAGTGTTACATTATCTGCAAGCGGTGCCGCATCTTATACTTGGAATCCTGGAGTTTTAACCGGAACAACAATTACCGTAAATCCATTAACGACTACAACATATACTGTTGATGGCGATAATGGTTTAGGTTGTGTAGCATCTCAAACAATATTAATAAATGTAATTGCAGCGCCAAGTATTTCTATATCGCCAAGCGCAACGGTGTTGTGTGGCAGTGGCTCGGTAACATTAACTGCTACAGGGGCTGTAAATTATACGTGGAGTCCTGCAATTAGTTTAACACCAACAGTAGTTGATAACCCAACGGTTACCACAACATATACAGTAACGGGCGATAATGGTTTAGGTTGCACATCAAACCAAACTATTAAAATAGCAGTAAATAACCCAAGTGTAACTATAGTTAGTACGCCTACTGCAATATGTATTGGCTCAACGGCTACATTAACAGCTAGTGGTGCAATTACCTATACTTGGTTACCATTATCTGTAAACGGAAATTCAATTACAGTTACGCCAACTATAACTACTACTTACACATTAAACGGAACCGATTTTGATGGCTGTGCTGCGTCTAATACATTTGTATTAAATGTTAATGCTAACCCAACTATTACCACAGTTGCAAGTGCAACAAATGTTTGTACTGGCACTACCGTTACCTTAACAGCAAGCGGTGCAACATCTTATACTTGGAATCCTGGAGTTTTAACTGGAACAATTATTACGGTAAATCCATCAACAACTACAACATACACTGTTGATGGCGATAATGGTTTAGGTTGTGTGGCATCTCAAACAATAGTAATTAATGTTGTAACACCACCTATAGTAACAGCATCTGTTAACAATGCCATTACTTGCAACACTTTACTTGTAGATTTGTTTGGAACATCAACAGCAACTAATTCAACGTTTAACTGGGCAGGGCCAAACACTTATACTTCATCTATTCAAAATCCAACTGGGATAGCTACTGCTGGTGATTATACATTAACTGTAATAGATTTAACAGCAAATTGCACTGCAACTCAAGTTGTAACAATTACGAGTAATACAGTAATTCCAGTAATTGGTATTATATCTCCAGCTCCTGTATTAGGTTGTAATGCAACGGTAACACTATCTGTAATAACGGCAACACCACCCGCGTTAAGTTTTATGTGGTTGGGGCCTTTAGCGTTTTCATCAGCGTTAGAAAGCCCTACAACAAATGTAGCAGGCGATTATAGTTTAACTGTTACGGATATAACCAATGGCTGTACAAACACTACAACTATAAGTATAACAAATAATACCGTTGCGCCAGTTTATACTGCAACTGCATTAGCCGCAACGTGTAACGGAACGGTAATAAATAGTGATGCAAGTATTATTATTTCGGGTTACTTAGCAACAGATGTTTATGATATATCTCAAGCAATAACTTATACAGGAACAGCTACTTATAATACAGCTAATGCAATTGGTTTTGGCGGCGTATTAACCAACACATTAACTAGCCCAATAATTATAACTCCGTATACAATTAGAGTGTTTGGATTAAACGGCTGTTTTAAAGATACAACTGTAAGCTTAAACCCTGCGGTTTGTAATTTACCAGCTAATGTAATAGGAATGACAAAAGCGGTTGGTACGCCAACATTTATAAATAACAATGCTTATAATATTACATATACAATTACGGCAACTAACACATCAACAAATAACATAACAAGCTTTGTAATTGGCGATGATTTAACTGCTACATTCCCACTACCAGCAACGTTTAGTGTAATATCTGCCCCATTAATTACATCGTTAAACAGTGGGTTAGTTGCTAATGCTTTATTTAATGGCGTTACAGACATACAAATTACAACTACTACATTAAGTACACTATTTGCAAATAAGCGCGATACCGTTGTGTTTACAGTGCAAGTAAACCCGCACGGAAACTTTGGACCATTTAATAATTCGGCTACTGGTTTTGGAATTGATTTGGTAAATAATATATCTCAGGCAGATACCTCTAACGATGGTTTTATTTGGGATACCGATGGAGATGGAGACGCAACAAACAATAATGTACCAACACCAGTTTCGTTTACACCTAATAGTAATTTAGGAATTGCAAAGTTTGGTAAAGTATCCGAACCACTTGATGATAAATCTGTTGATGTAACTTATGTTTTTACAATTGTAAATTATGGTAACGATACCTTAAAAAACATACAAGCAATAGATACCTTGCTAATTGCTAAACCTGCAATATTTACAATAAAAACTAGCCCAGTTGCAAGTGGTTTGTTAGTTACAAATAGTTTGTATAACGGAACATCTGATATTAACTTACTTAACGCCCCGTTATCGCAATTAGCGCCAGGAGCTATTGAAACGATTACTTTAGTTGTTAATGTAAAACCAGATACACTTACTACAATTAAAAACAGCGCAGTATTATTTGGTATTGGTAGCTTAGGTAATTTAGCAATAGATACATCTAACACTGGTTATGACCCCGACCCTAACACTAACACTAACGCAAGTGATGTTGGAGAAGATGCGGTTACAATTGTTAAACTTCCAAATTTAGATTTATTTATACCGGAAGTTTTTACGCCAGATGGCGATGGTAAAAATGATGTGTTTTTTATAAAAGGAATTGTAGGACGCGATGTTAAATTAACAGTATTTAATCGTTGGGGAAATAAAGTATACCAAAGTGTAGCATACGATAATACTTGGAACGGAACACCAAACGTTAGCGATTTAATTATAGGTAATAATAAATTACCGCAGGGTACTTATTATTTTGTAGCAGAGTTTGCCGATGGTAAAAACGAACCAATTAATGGATACGTTGTGTTACAGTATTAATAAAATTTAAAATAGAAGAAATATGAAAATGAAAAAATCAATTTTAATTTTAGTAACAGTTTTGCTAAGTTCGGTTGCCTTAAAGGCACAGTACGATGCAATGTTTACGCAATATATGTTTAACGAAATGTATATTAACCCAGGTTATACAGGCACTAAAGATGCTATGGCAGTTAATGCATTGCATCGCCAACAATGGGTTAATTTTCCGGGTCGCCCTGTAACTTCAACATTTTCGTTACATGGCCCATTAATGAATAATAAAATGGGCGTTGGCATTAGTTTTTTAAATGAAAAAATAGGGAAACTTAGTCGTAATTTAGCCTACTTAAATTACGCATACCGTGTAAAAACAGGAAAAAACAGTCAACTATCTTTTGGTTTAATGGCTGGAGTTCATAATCAAGTAAATAAATTATCCGAATTAAAAGCTTCGGATGTAGGCGATGTTCAAGTATCTAACAACTTACCGAGTACAATTGCTCCCAACTTTGGCGCAGGTATTTATTATTATACTAAAACATTTTATGCAGGTTTATCAATACCTCGTATGGTAGATGATAGTTATTTGTTTAACTCGACTGGTAGCGTCGTAAAATCAACCAAATTAAATGCAGCAAAATTTCATTATTATTTAACGGTAGGTAATGTTTTTGAAATAAGCGACGCTTTAAAAATTAAGCCGCAAGCAATGCTTAAAATTGTACAAAATGCACCTATACAATATGATGTAAATGTAAATTTTTTAATTAAAAATTTAATTTGGGCAGGTGCCTCATACCGTAATAGTTCAGATGTATCTGCAATTTTAGGTCTACAAGTTAATCCACAATTTATCGTAAGTTATTCGTACGATTACACATTAAGCGAATTAAAAAAATACACATCTGGTTCGCACGAAATTGCACTTGGTTATGTGTTTTCATACAAACAACGCAAAGTAGTTACACCTCGTTATTTTTAATATTATGCAAAAAATCAGTTTTATTTTTACATTTATAGTTGTTGTTGCATCAAGTACAATGGCTCAAAAAGCTACAATAGTGGCGGCAAACAAACTATATAGTTCCAAGCTATACAGCCAAGCTATTGATAAATATTTAATGGTATTAAAAAAAGATAGTAGTAATGCTGACGTTCTATCTAACTTGGGCGATTGCTATCGTTTAACTAATAACAACAAAGGCCAATTATTAGCATATGGTAAACTTGTTAAAACAGGAAAGGCCGAAGAGCAACATAAATTATATTATGGGCAAGCATTAATGGAGGCAGGTAATTATAACGATGCTAAAAATTACGTTGCCGAATTTAAAGGAGATAAACGCGGTGAGCGTATTGCAAAAGGCCTAACAAATATGGCAGTTTACACAAAAAATGCCGATGCTTATAAAGTAGATACCGTTAGTTTTAATACAAAGTTTAACGATTTTTCGGCAGTAAATTTTGATGGAGAAAAAATTGTATTTGCATCGGCTCGTGCTAAAACATCGTGGATAACACGTAAACACGGTTGGACAAATGAAAATTATTATAATATGTACATTACCTCAAAAGGTAAAGATGGAAAATACGCTAAACCAATTCTTTTTTTAGAAGATTTTTCAACTAAATTTAACGACGGACCATCTTGTTTTTCTAAAGATAATAAAACAATATTTTTTACACGTAATGGACTTGGTAAAAAAAGTAAAAGTAGTGATGGCTCGGCAAAATTAAGGATTTTACAAGCGAGCGTTGTTCGTAATTCTATATTTTCGTTACTTGATTTAAAGTTTAATAATAAAGAATATAACTGCGCGCACCCAGCAATTAGTAACGATGATAAAACGTTATACTTTGCATCAGATATGGGTGGTGGAAAAGGTGGCATGGATATTTGGTTTTGTAAATTAGGTGTTGATGGCACTTGGAGCACACCAACCAATATGGGGCCAAAGGTTAACACGGCTGGTAACGAGGTATTTCCATTTATTACAGCTGAAAATGTACTGTATTTTTCTTCAAACGGGCACGATGGTATTGGCGGATTAGATGTATATGAAACCAAACTAAAAGATGATGTGGCGGGTAGAGTTTATAACATGGGAAAACCAGTTAATAGTGAGCACGATGATTTTGCTTATAACTTAAACGCCGAAGGAAAAAAAGGTTTTTTAAGTTCGAATAGAAAGGCTGGCGCATTAAACGATGATATTTATACCGTTGAGGTTTTAAGAAAAGTGGCACGAGGAAAAATTATTAATATTTTAGTTAAGGATAAAGAAACAAATGAGCCACTAACATTTACCAAAATTAAATTAAATGCCGATTCGTTTGAAACAAATGAAAAAGGCTTATTACAAACAACGCTTGAAGAAGATATGAGTTACGGACTAATAATTTTAAAAGATAAATTTAAAGATGTAACCGATTCATTATCCACAAAATCATCTATCGAAGATGAGTTTACTAAAGAATACGCGATGGAAAAAGCCTCAAACATTTCTTTATTGGCAGCTATTTATGATGCACGAACTGGAGCAGGTATACCCGATGTTAAAATTACGTTACAAGATTTAAACGATAAAGATTCGTTTGAAATGATAAAAACAGATAAAAACGGCGAGTACACAAAACAATTACCAACTAAAAAAGTAGGAGATAAGTTAGCTTACTTAGTTACAGTTGAAAAAGAAAATTACATATCAAAAACATTAAATTACTATTACGATATTAAAAAAGATGGCGAAATACAAATGAATGAACTATTAGCACTAACAATTGCAAAGGTTGAGGTTGGTGTTGATTTAGGAAAGGCGATTGATATTAAGCCAATTTATTTTGATTTAGGTAAAGCTAAAATACGTGCTGATGCAGCTATAGAATTAGATAAGATGGTGGTGCTAATGAAAAAATATACTCAAATGATAATTGAACTAGGTGCACATACCGATTGCAGGGGAGCTGCTGTACAAAACTTAAAACTATCGGGCCTACGAGCAAAAGCTGGAGCAACATACATTATATCAAAAGGTATTGATAAAGCACGACTATCGAGTAAAGGATATGGCGAAAGTAAATTACTTAATACATGTGCTTGCGAAGGTAAAATTAAGCCAACTTGTAGCGAAGAAGAACATGCGAAAAACAGACGTACTGAGTTTGTTATTGTTAAGTTAAAAGATTAGTTTTTTGTATGGAGTTTGTACAATCTAAATTTTGGGTTCAAAAAAAATTCGTTTTTAATAAAGATGGAATAGAATTTTACAGTAAGGAATTTGGTGCCGAAAGCATGACTACTATTTTATACAGTAAAATTGAACCACAAAGTAAATGTAGAATTTATACAGAAAGCTACCCGTTAATTTATAAAATTGGATTAGTAATTTGCGCTATATTTTTAGCAAGTGTAGTTATGCCAGCGCCATACTCTTTAGCTACTAAAATATTAATTGCTGTTACAGGCATTATGTTTGGAATTGCTACAATAATTAGCTTTTATTTTATTCAAATTAAATATTATTTAATTGAGTTAGAGGATGAAACTCAAATGTGGGTAATAATTAATGCACCTAATAAAGATGAGGTTCAACAATTTGTAGATGTTTTATTTGAAAACAGAAAACAAAATTACCGCAAAAATTATTTTAAAATAAATTACGATAATTTAAAAGAAAAAGAGTTGGATAGAATGAAATGGTTAAGAAGTGAAAACATTATTACTGAAGCCGAATATCAAGTAGTTGCAGAAGAAGTAGAGGATAAGTTATTTGATTAATCTTTTATTTTAAAAAAAGTATAAACTAGATTAGCTTTTGCTTTTCCAATAATTACAACCAGTTGTTCTAGTGTAGCTTCTTTAATTTCTTTAACCGATTTTAATTCGGTTAATAATTTTTGAGCTGTTTTATCGCTTATACCTTTAATTTCTGATAGTTCTGTTTTGAAGGTTTCTCTGCTGCGTTTATTACGATGGTGTGTTATGCCAAAACGATGTGCTTCATCTCGTATTTGTTGTATTATTTTTAATGTTTCTGAACGCTTATCTAAGTATAAAGGTATGGGGTCTCCCGGAAAATAAATTTCCTCTAATCGTTTTGCAATACCTATAACAGTAACTCGCCCCATTAAATTTAGTTTACGTAAACTTATTATTGCAGCACCTAATTGCCCCTTGCCGCCATCAATTACAATGAGTTGAGGCATTGGTAAGCCTTCTTCTAAAACACGGGTGTAGCGTCGTAAAATAACTTCTTCCATTGTTGCAAAATCATCAGGGCCTACAACTGTTTTTACATTGTAATGACGGTATTCTTTTTTTGCAGGCTTCCCATCAATAAAAACAGGCATTGCACTAACTGCGTATTCACCCTGAATGTTTGAGTTATCAAATCCTTCAATCCTTCGAGGCTCCTCTTTCATACGCAAATCTTTCATCATTTGTTGCATAATACGTTCGGTATGCCTTTCAGGATCAATAATTGCTAATTGTTTTTCGCGTTCGCGTTTATACGCCTCTGCATTTTTAAAACACAAATCCATTAAGTGTTTTTTATCGCCAATTTTTGGAACGATGTATTTGGCGTTATCAAAAATTAGTTCGGGTTCAAAGGGTACAAAAATTTCTTTGCTTAATGAGTTGTATCTTATGCGTATTTCGTTAATGGCAAACACTAACATGTCTTCATCACTTTCCTCTAACTTCTTTTTTAATTCGAGCGTTTGTGCTTGTATAATTGTACCATTCATTACTTTAAAATAATTAATGTAAGCTGTTTTATCGTCGCTTATAATAGCAAACACGTCGGTATCGGTAATTGATGGATGAACGATGGTGGATTTAGATTGGTATTTTTCTAATAGTTCATATTTTTTTTTAAGTACGGCTGCTTCTTCAAATTCTAGTTTATCTGCATGTGCAAAAATTAATTGTTTAATATCTTTTAATGCAAAATTAATATCGCCCTTTATAATTTCACGTATGTGTGAAATTCCTTTTTCATAGTTTTCTAATGTTTGCAAACCTACGCATGGCGCTTTGCATTTACCAATATGAAATTCTAAACATGCGCGGTATTTTTTTTCTTTAATTTTTTCTTCGCTTAAATCTAACGTGCAAGTACGTAATGGATATAGCTGTTTTATTAAATCTAATAAAATAAACATAGTTGTAACCGATGGGTAAGGCCCATAATATTCGGCCCCATCTTTTCGTAATTGCCTAGTGTGATAAATGCGAGGGAAGCGTTCTTTTTTAATTAAAATCCAAGGGTAGGTTTTATCGTCGCGCAACATGATGTTGTATTTTGGCGATAAACTTTTTATTAAATTGTTTTCTAAAATTAAAGCATCCATTTCGGTATCTACTTTAATGGTTTTTATATCAACAATTTTTTTTACCATTATACGTAAGCGGTACGTATCGTGCTCTTTACTAAAATAAGAAGTTACTCTTTTTTTTAAATTTTTTGCTTTCCCAACATACAATAAATTAGTATCGGCATCGTAATAGCGGTAAACACCTGGGCTATCGGGTAGGGTTTTTAAAATACTTTGTATGTGTTCGCTAAAACTATCTATCACCTTTTAAAGTTAAAAAAATTACTTAATTTGTGGTATTATAAAAAACAAAATAATATTTATTGCAGCTCTTGATTGGGGCCTTGGCCACGCTACCCGATGCGTACCGTTAATAAAAAAATTAATGCAACAGAACACAGTAATTATTGGTGTAACAAAAACAACGGCATTAATTTTTAACGACGAGTTTGCCAATTTAAAAAAAATTGACATTACGCCTTACAATATTTCTTATTCTAATTATTTGCCTTTAAGTTTAAAATTATTAGTTGATGCTCCACGTATTTTAGCAGTAATTAGAAGTGAAAATGAACAATTAAAAAATATTATTAATAATAATAATGTTGATATTGTTATTAGTGATAATAGATTTGGGTTATATAATAAACATTGCGAATGTATTTATTTAACTCACCAACTAACAATACAAGCTGGTTGTTTTGGTTGGTTAGCAAACAAAATACACCACCACTACATTAAAAAATACAATGCAGTTTGGATTCCTGATTTTGAAAACGAGAAATTATCTTTAGCTGGTAAATTATCAAAAAGCACAACGATAAAAAATGTAACATATATTGGCGCACATAGTAGATTACAACCTATGTATGAAATTAAAAAAGACTATGAGTATCTGTTTTTAATTTCGGGACCAGAGCCACAACGCCAAAATTTTGAATCTATTTTGATAAACCTTGCTAACAGTACCGCACTAAAAATTGCAGTTGTTAGAGGCTCAACTAAAGCATTACAACTATCTGTAAATAATAATATTACTATTTTTGATGCTCCAAATGCCAAACAATTAGCATTACTAATACAAGCATCGCATAAAATTATTTGCCGTAGTGGTTACAGTACCTTAATGGATTTGCATGCATTACAAAATTTTAATTGCCTATTAGTACCAACACCAGGACAAACCGAACAGTTTTATTTAGCAAACTATTGGAAAAATAAATTTAATACAAAAGTATTAATGCAAAATAAATTGCACCTTTTTAAATTATGACCCTGCGTTAGGGATTGTAATGCAAAGCCCACAGCTTGTGAAATGAAATGTAACAAGCGAGGACTTGAAATGTAAAGCCCGACGCGACGCGAGGAGCGTAACGCCCAAATAAAATTGACAAGTGAAGTTTAATAACTCTTTTTTAAATTCCATTTTTTTGATTAATATAAACATACATTTAAGTAGTATGATAAAAAAAATTG
>JAYSUQ010000129.1:0-4468 GCA_043718985.1 Bacteroidota bacterium
GGTATCGGCATGACTCATCCAAACTTGCGATTGTGTATTTACGCCATTAAATAAAGCGTTACTATTATCAACAAAATTTAAATTTGCTCGACCATATTCACGAGAATTAGATTTACCAACCTCGCCTCCATAAAAATGGGCTAATAATTGCGCACCATAGCAAATACCTAAAACTGGTAATTTACCTTTTATGTTTTCTAAATTTGGATTTAGTGGATTATCTTGCCTAACGCTATGTGGGCTACCCGATAAAATTACGCCTTTAATGTTGGCTGTTATTGGTGGTATTTTGTTACACGGATGTATTTCGCAGTAAACATTCATTTCGCGCAAACGGCGAGCTATGAGTTGAGTAAATTGTGATCCGAAATCTAAAATTAAAATTTGTTGTTGCATATAGTAAACAAAGATAACTAACTATTTTGTTTTACATAAAATACTGTAACAAATTAACACTACTTTATGAGATAAAGTAGACTGTTGATTTTAAGTTTAGTATCGTTTTGAGTACAAATTGAATTCTTAGGCAAAATAATTAGCTTAAAGCTACTCTTTAA
This sequence comes from Bacteroidota bacterium, assembly GCA_043718985.1. Taxonomy (GTDB): domain Bacteria; phylum Bacteroidota; class Bacteroidia; order B-17B0; family Aurantibacillaceae; genus UBA4416. The sequence continues at coordinate 558 of JAYSUQ010000129.1, forward strand.
ATACTTTATTTAAACGTTTTAACAACATAAACATAACACCCGTTGCAACTAATAATAACATAAAATTTACTAAAAAAAAGTGCGATTTATCATCGAATTTATCCCAATTTTTAGCTAACACGCCACTTAGTTTATTGCCTATTGCTGTGGCTAAACTCCAGCCGCCCATCATTAATGCAGTTAGGCGTGTTGGCGATAGTTTAGATACCATTGATAAGCCCATAGGACTTAAAAACAGCTCGCCAATTGTAATTACACCGTAACAACCAACAAGCCACCAAGCACTTGCTTTATGCAAACCATTGCCCGAATAATGAACCGCAGCTACCATTACCAAAGTTGATAATGCACTTATTAATAAGCCAAAAGCAATTTTGGTTGCGGTGGTTGGTTCTTTTTTTCGGGCTCGCAAAAACCCAAAAAACAAAACAACTAAAGGCGTTAAACACACCACAAAAAATGGGTTAATAGATTGAAATAACTCTGTTGGAATGAGTTGCAAGTGCTGCTCGGGAAGTGGGTATTTTTCGGGGGCTAGGTTTTTAAAATAAGATGGATAATCGAGGCATTTTAATGCTGTTCCGTTAGTGTTTTTAATGCGTCTAAAATGCTCGTCGAGTTGATAAACCGAATCGTTTTTAGCAACAATGCTATTATCTATTTGATGTAAATAATTTGCAGGGGTTATTAACGCAGTTGGCATTTCTCTATCTGTATAAGAGTTGGCGTAGGTTGTTAAAGCGGTACCATTTAATTTAAAAACGGCCCAAAAAACAATTACAATTCCAAAAATTGTAAACATTGTACCCATTGGTTTTTTTTCTTCATCGGTACAACTTTTAAAAACGGTGTAATAAAAATAAATAACGGGTATGCAGGCAATCAAAAATGCATCGGTACTATCGCTACCAAATAAATTATTGGGTAAAAACCAGCCAATAATACCAAAAGCAACGGCAATACCTAATACTGCTAAAAAGCGCATAATAACTGGCTTATCTTCGGGGCTTGGTTCTTTTCTTACATCAACATGTTTGTAATGCTTCATCCCAACCCAAAAAGTTATAACGCCTAAAAACATACCAATACCAGCAGCAATAAAAGCCCAGTTCCAGCCGTATTTAATGCGCATAAACGCGGCAATAAAATTGCATAAAAAAGCGCCAATGTTAATGCTCATATAAAATAAGTTGTAGCCTGTGTCTTTGTTTGCTTGGTACTGTGGGTTATTGTATAAATTACCTAACAAAGTTGATATGTTTGGTTTAAAAAAACCGTTACCAACAATCATAATACCTAAGGCTGTAAAAAAAGCCCACTCTTGGCGTACTGATAATAAACAATATCCTATGCCCATTAAAATACCACCTAAGGTTATCGAAAACCGATAGCCTAATTTCATATCGGCTAAAAGCCCGCCAACAAATGGCGTTAAGTAGGCACAGGCTATAAATGTACCAAACACATCGCTAGCCTTTGCGTTTTCCCAACCAAAACCGCCATCTTGGGTATCGGAGGTCATGTATAAAAAGAAAATACCAATCATTAAATAATAACCAAAGCGTTCCCAAAATTCGGTAAATGCTAAAAACAATAATCCTTTTGGATGTTTAGATACTTGTGCCATATAAATTTGATTTTTGATAAATATACTGTAAAGGATTTACTTTACAATAAACCTATTTGTTAAGATACTTTTTTTTGTTAGGCAATTTTTAACCGAAACTACAATTTGCTTTTTAGGCATAATTGCTCCTTCGAGCAAGGTTGTAAAGTTTTGCTTATGTTGCTTATGAGAATACGACATACCGTTAACAAAAATTAATTTATATAACGAATCGTATTGTTTTATAAGCTGCCCATTTTGCACTAAAATCTCTAATTCGTTACTTAAACTATCGGGTAGTTTAATATAAAATAAATCGGTTTTGTTTTTAATGAGGGTATCGTTTTTTGCCCCTTTTTGAAAAAACAAAAAACGATTGTCTTCTTTTTTTATTTTAAATGCTTGTTGTGCCTGTAACGAAATTGAAAGTAATATGTGTAAATAAAAAAACAATTTCATGCGCAACTTCAATTTAAAGGTTTAGTTTAAAAATTAAAGGTATTGATTAATTAGCACAACAAAAAAAGCGTTTGCAATTATGCAAACGCTTATTTATTAACTACTTTAATTTATTGTATCAAAATTACTCTTTAATCATTTTTTTGCTATCGGCTACTTTGCCATCAACAACTAGGGTGTAGTGGTAAAGCCCGCTGCTTAAATCGTTTGCAAATACATTTACGGTGCCTTTGCCACGGGTAGCAATATCAAGTGTTTGTATTAATTTGCCCTCGTTGCTATAAAACAACAACTGCGCTTTTGCAACACTTACTGGCACATTGTACGTTATGGTTGTTTGCTCGGCAAATGGGTTAGGCACGTTTTGGTTTAGCACTACGGCGTTTTTATCGCTTAGCTCAATGTTTAACTGATTATTTACTTCGGTGTCTGAGGCGCTCGAAGACACACCAGTTTTACGTATTACCGTGTTTGCACAACAAGCCCGCATATCGGCCAATAGGCTTGCTAGTTGCTGTTGCACGGCTTGGTTTATGCTATCTTGTTTGTTTAATTTATTAGCTAAGCTATCGTTAGTTTGTTTTAAACTATCAATTTTGTTTTGTTGCTCTTGCATACCTTTAATTAAAAAAGGTATTAATTGCTGATACTCTAAGCCTTTAAAATTAACTTCAGGTATTAATACGTTGCCAACGCTATCAGTTACTGCCGGTTGTGTATTGTTGCTAACTAATGCTGGTAAAATTTGCGCAACTTCTTGCGCAATTAAACCATACTGCAAGCCTTTTGGCAAATTCATACTTGGGTAATTGCTGTGTTTATAAACAAAGCTTTTTGGTTGCAATTGTTTTATAATGCCTAAAGCGTTACTAATACTATCTACATTTGTTTTTAACATGGCATCGCTTGGGCCGTATGAACCACTAATATAAACATCACCATTAAAATATCCAGCATAGCTTTGTTGAGTTGTTACACCAACTGTAGATATTGGAATACTTCCTATTGGGCTAGAGCTGCCACAAGAAGCATAAATGCCATAGTTTTTTAATGCGCCTGCGCCTACTACAAATTTACCTCCATATGCATTTGGTGTACCCGCAATACCATTTACTGAAACTCGAATACCTGTGTTTTCTGTAGTACCGCGCCCTTGCATTTCTACATAAACACCATAGTTATGGGTTGAGGTTACGGGTGTAGAATTACTACCTGCAATATTGTAAAACGCACCATAATTTTGTAAAGCGCCTGTTACTGTTATATGCGAACCATATGTGGTAATACCTGTTGATGAATTTGGTGCAGATACGTTACACAATAAACCATAGTTATTAATGCCTGTGCCTAAAATAGCCTCGTAAGCAACGTTTCGTGCCGATGCTGTTGCGCTTGAATTAGATACTCGAGCACTAAACGCATAACTGTTTACTGCGTTTACAAAGTTAGACGAAGCTATGCCAATTGAAGTGCCTGATGTATTTACTGAATCATACGTTGAATTTCTAACTCGAAAACGAATGGGTGTGTTTTCTGTAATTATTTCATGACCAACACCTGCACCCGTTGCGGGACCATTAATGTAATTTTGCAACGACCCATTATTATTTAATGCCCAGCTAGTGCCTGCTATGCCTCCAATGTAATTAAATCTATTTCCACTTAATAATATTGATGTGTTTTGCAACAACGTACCTCCCAACTCAACCTTGCCTGTTGGGTTTGTGGCACTAACAACGTTATTTAAACCATTTTGTGAGCCTGCAAAGGTGCCTACTGCTGGCGCCCCAACATCATCTTTTACCAAAACAACATCGCCATTTGCATCTACACTTAAAACTTTGCC
>JAYSUQ010000130.1:0-40628 GCA_043718985.1 Bacteroidota bacterium
CTGTACAACGTGCTTACAAAGCGCAAGGCATAGGTTCAATTGTTGTTGGTGACGAAAACTATGGCGAAGGTTCATCTCGTGAACACGCAGCTATGGAGCCTCGTCATTTAGGTGTTAAGGTGGTGTTAGTAAAATCGTTTGCTCGTATTCACGAAACTAACTTAAAAAAACAAGGTATGTTAGGCATTACGTTTGATAACACTGCTGATTACGATAAAATTAAAGAAGACGATATTATTGATATTACTGGTTTAACAACATTTACACCTGGCGTACAATTAACGATTACTTTAAACCATGCTGTTGGTACTAACGAAAGCTTTAAAGTAAACCATAGCTATAACGCTCAGCAAATTGAGTGGTTTAAAGCAGGCGGTGCTTTAAATATTATTAGAGCATCTGTAAAAGCTTAATTACTTTACAAGTTATGTTTAGTTTATTTCGAAAAACTAAGTTTTATAAATAAAAAAGCTCCTCTTGGCTTACCGAGAGGAGTTTTTTTTGTTAAATGTATTTGATATTAGTAACTTGTTAAATAGAATAGAAAGCGAATTAAAGTTTTAAAAGATAAAACATGTTATATTACAAACTACTTAAGGTTAATTAAAACTGAAGGCGTAAAACTAACTGTACCTAATTAAAAATAACATATTGGAATCTTTTTTAAAACACATAGCTCAACACGTTTTCACAAACTATAAAAACACAACCGAAAACCTATGTGTTGTTTTACCAAACAAACGCGGGGCATTATACCTAAAACAACACTTAGCCAAAACTTTTAATAAAACAATATGGCTACCTTCCATTATAAGTGCCGAAGAGTTTGTCGCTCAACTATCTAACCTGCAACTAGCCGATGGAATTGATTTGATATGTGATTTATACACATCGTACTGCCATGTGCTTGGCGCTAAAGCCGAATCCTTTGATGCCTTTGCCAAATGGGGTAATTTAATGCTACAAGATTTTAATGAGTGCGACCGATATTTAGTTGATACCAAAAACTTATATCAAAATTTAAAAGAGATTAAAGAAATAGAAAACTGGAGTTTAAATGCCAATAATTTAACCGAAACACAACAAGATTATTGCAATTTTATGTTTGAAATGGGCACAATATATGAGCATTTCACTAAAACTTTACTTCAAAAAAAACAAGCTTATCAAGGTTTAATGTACAGAGAGGCAGTTAAAAATTATATAAACTCAGGTTACATAAATAAATTTAATAACATACTATTTGCAGGCTTTAATGCGCTTAACAAAGCCGAAATATTAATATTTAACGATTTAATAAAAACTAAAAAAGCGGAAATTATTTGGGATGCAGATAATTATTATTTGCAAAACGAAGCCTACGAAGCAGGTTTATTTTTACGTAAAAATTTTAAGATAGATAACTTTAATACTAAAAACCACATTGGTAATTATTTTAAAGAAATACCAAAAAATATTGATATAGTTGCCGTCCCTAAACAAATTGGGCAATCGCAAATTGTTTTTAACCAATTAAGTAAATGGATAAAAGAGGGTAAATCGTTAACAAACACAGCAATTATTTTAGCCGACGAAAGCTTACTTTTTCCTGTACTACACCAATTACCAAAAGAGGTAGATCATGTAAATATTACAATGGAATACCCATTGCGCCTATCGCCAATTTACGATTTAATTGATAATTTAATTAATTTACAAATTACTTTAAATAAAAATACGGCATCAAAAAGTTATTATTATTTAGATGTTTTTAAAATATTACAAAACACGTTATTTAAATTATACTACCAATCGTTTATGCCAAACAAAAGCATACAACAAATTATACAACAAGTTATTGATAACAATTATGTTTGGATTAATAACAAAACTTTGGAATTATTATTTGGTAACGATTACTCAATTGTAACCAAGCTATTTATAAATTGGCAAACATCAACCAATGGCATTAACTGCATTGCAACTATTTTAAAAAACATAAACACAAACGATCCAATTTTAACACAATTAACAGCTGCCGAAAAAGAATACATTCACGTTTTTACAAATTATTTTAATCGCTTACAATCAATAATAACTACTCATTCGTTTTTAAATTCATTATTATCTTTAAAAAGTTTATTTAAACAAATAATTGGCACTGCATCTGTTCCGTTTATAGGTGAACCATTAAAAGGCCTTCAAATAATGGGTGTTTTAGAAACCAGAACACTCGATTTTGAAAACATTATGTTATTAGGTGTTAATGAAGGCGTGTTGCCATCAGGTAAAACAAGCAACTCATTTATTCCTAACGATTTAAAAAGACATCACAATATGCCCTTGTATGGCGATAAAGATGCGATATACGCTTATCACTTTTATCGTTTGTTGCAACGCGCAACTAACATTGTATTAACCTACAACACCGAAACTTCTTTATTTGGAACATCTGAAAAAAGTAGATTTTTAACCCAATTACAATTTGAATTAAGTAATTATAATACAAACACTATTATTACCGAAAAAATGTTAAGTGGCGATGCATTACCTGCATCAACAAAAAACAAAATAAGTATAGTTAAAAACGAACAAAGTTTAAAACCAATATTAGCAAAACTTACTGTTAATGATGATTATAGTGGCCTTAGCCCATCGGCATTAATTAGTTATAAAGATTGTGGATTAAAATTTTATTTTAGATATGGCGCAGGTATTAAAGAAACCGAAGAGGTTGAAGAAAATGCCGAAGCCAGTACTTTTGGTACTATTTTACATAAAGCACTTGAGTTATTATACATACCATTTATTGGTCGAGTTGTAACCGATGTTGATTTAAAACAAAGCTTAGAAAAGATTGATGTTACCGTAAAAACAATTTTTACCGAATATTTTACTTTAAAGGAAACCTTGGTAGGTAAAAACTATTTACAACAACAAGTGCTAATTGAATATGTTAAAAAATTATTACAAAACGATTTAAAATTAATATCGCAGTCAATAAAACTAAACGAGTACTTAACCATTATTGATTTAGAAAAAAAATTAAGTGCTAGTGTATTTGTTACAATTAATGGCATTACTACCGAAGTTTTTATAAAAGGTTCGGCCGATAGAGTTGATAAATTAGGTAGTCAAATAAGAATTATTGATTACAAATCATCAACCAGCATAAAAGATAAATTTAAGTTTACAAATTTTGACGATTTATTTACAAATAGCGACTACAATAAAATGTTGCAATTATTTATGTATGCTTGGTTAGCTGTTAAAAACAATTTAGCAACCGCCGAGCAACTATCGCCTTGTATTATTGCATTTAAACAATTTAGCGAAACACCTAAAATTATTTTAAATGATGATAAAAAAAATGCACAGCCTTTAGCGTTTACTACCGATTTATTATTAGAGTTTGAATCGCATTTAAAATTAATTATAACACAAATAATTAATAGCGATACACAATTTACACAAACAGATAATGCAGATAAATGTGCTTACTGTAGTTACGCTACAATATGTAATGTTTGTTAACGCAAACTGATAATTAACATTAAACCGTTAATTATTTAGGAACAAATTCAAGTTGCATTTTACCTTTTTTCTGCTAACTTTATAAACTATGTAAACATATAATAAAATCTCGTTTGCAAAATCACAAATATCAAACTGGATAAACTATACAACAAAAAAACAATAAACTAAAAACATGACAAAAGCATATATATTCCCAGGTCAAGGTTCCCAATTTGTAGGTATGGGAAAGGAATTATACGAAACATCTGAATTAGCAAAAAAACTATTTAATAATGCAAACGAAATTTTAGGATTTAATATTACCGATGTTATGTTTGCCGGTACTGATGAAGAACTAAAACAAACAAAAATTACACAACCAGCCGTTTTTTTGCACTCAGTTATTTTAGCTAAAACACTTGGCAGTAGCTTTACTCCAAATATGGTTGCAGGTCATTCGTTAGGCGAGTTTTCGGCATTAGTTGCAAACAAAACACTTAGTTTTGAAAACGCATTAACTTTAGTTTATAAACGAGCTATGGCAATGCAAAAAGCTTGCGAAATAAATCCATCAACAATGGCTGCTATTTTAAATTTAGATGATGAAATCATCGAATCTATTTGTAAACAAATTACTGATGAAGGCAATATTGTGGTAGCGGCAAATTACAATTGCCCTGGTCAATTAGTTATATCGGGCTCTGTAGAAGGCATAACAATTGCTTGCGAAAAAATGAAAGCTGCTGGTGCAAAACGCGCATTAATTTTGCCAGTTGGTGGTGCATTTCACTCACCACTTATGGAGCCTGCTCGTGTTGAATTAGAAGCTGCCATTAATGCAACCGAATTTCACGAGCCTATTTGCCCAATATATCAAAACGTTACTGCTAATGCTGTAACGAACCCATCCGAAATAAAACAAAATTTAATATCGCAATTAACCGCGCCAGTAAAATGGACTCAAACTTTAACTCAAATGATTGCCGATGGTGCAACTCATTTTACTGAGGTTGGTCCAGGTAAAGTATTACAAGGCTTAGTTAAAAAAGTAAACGCAACAATAGAAACCGCTAGCGCATAAACAAATGAAAAAAATAATTATATCAAGTTTATTAATTTTACATTTTATAAACGCCAAATCACAATTTTTTAGGGGCTTTGGTGCTTTTATTGGTGGTACTCAAACTGCACATAAATATAAAAACACCTTAGATGTTGATTCTTTTTTTTATGCGCACACCCTACCCGCCCCGTCTCACGCCTCTAAAGAATATTTTAGCTGGAGTGCGGGTATATTAGCCGAGTTTTTAAAATACGATCACATACGTTGGCAAACCGAATTAGAATATTGTAACAAAGGCGCTGTAGAATATCCATTAATTGCACCTTGGCCAATAACAAGGGGCGATAGAACTGTAAACAAATTAGCTTATATACAATGGAATAATTTCGCTAAAATATTTATAAAAGAAGGCTACAGAGGCACGCCTTACATTATGTTAGGTGGTCGTATTGAGTATAATATTACTCGATCGGCTGGTGCTTACGGAGCAGTAATTGGCGATTTACCTAAATTTAATTTTAGCCCCGATGCTGCAGTTGGATTTGAATTTACTGTTTACAGTAAATTTAAACCATTTGTTGAATACCATTATAATCCCGATGTTATTTCGCATACTGTTGATCCTGTAAAATTTAGATCGAGAACATTTGAATTAAGATTTGGAATAATTTGGCGACCTAAAAAAGATTTAGATGCTTGCAATGCACCACGTTACTACGGAAGTGATTATTAAAATTTAAACAACTAAAATTATGGTAATGACACAAGATGTTTTATTTTCCTTAACAAAAGGCGGATACGCACCACAAGAAGAAATGCTTGAAGTAGCTCGTAAAAAAGGAAGTTTAACAATAGGAATTCCCAAAGAAATTGCTTTTCAAGAAAACCGCGTGGCATTAGTACCCGATGCAGTTGCATTATTGGTAAATAACGGACACAGAATTGTTGTTGAAGCTGGTGCAGGTAAAGCTGCCCATTTTGATGACACCGATTATAGTGAAGCTGGAGCCGAAATTGTTTACTCGCCGCAAGAAGTTTATAAATCAAACATCATATTAAAAATTGCACCACCAACCCTCGAAGAAATTGAGATGATGCAAACTAAACAAACCATTTTTTCGGCACTACAATTATCAGTACAACCCGAAAATTTTTTAAAAAAATTAATTTCTAAAAAATTAAATTGTGTTGCTTATGATATGATTACCGACGATGCAGGCATTTACCCTGTTATTAGAGCAATGGGCGAAATTGCTGGGGGAACATCTATACTTATTGCAGCCGAGTTATTAAGCAATGTAAATAATGGTGTAGGTGCAATACTTGGCGGTATTAGCGGTATTTCTCCAACCGAAGTTGTAATTATTGGTGCTGGTACAGTAGGCGAATTTGCTGCACGCGCAGCTTTAGGTTTAGGAGCAACTGTTAAAGTATTTGATAACTCAACATCGCGCTTGCGCAGATTGCAAGCAACATTAGGTACACGTATTTTCACATCTGTAATAGTACCAAAAGTTTTAGAAAAACATTTAAAAAGTGCCGATGTTGCTATTGGAGCCATGCGAGTTTCTAAAGGACGAGCACCATGCATTGTAACCGAGGCTATGGTTGCCGATATGAAAACAGGATCGGTAATTATTGATGTGAGTATTGATCAAGGCGGCGTGTTTGAAACATCAACCGTAACGAACCATACAAAACCAATTTTTAGAAAAAATGGTGTTATACATTATTGTGTGCCTAATATACCATCGCGGGTTGCACGCACAGCATCTTATGCGTTTAGCAATATTTTTCAGCAAATATTAATAAATATGGGAGATGAGGGTGGCTTTGATGGCTTAGTGCGTAAAGATGCGGGGGTTCGTAATGGCGTATTTATTTACAACGGCATTTTAACCAATCAATTTTTAGGCGAAACATTTAACCTACCTTTTAAAGATATTAATTTGTTAATGGCTGCAATTTAAATTTCACATTTAATACCTCTAAAGTATCATATTCAATTTTACACTAACGGCTCTTAATAAAAATTAATTTTAATAATGAATTTAGTATTAACTAAAAACACAACACTCCTACTCGTTTTATTTTTTTCGTTAACAATTAGCGCGCAATGGAGTTTAAGTATTAAAAGCAGGGTAGAATTAAGAACCTTTAAATTAACCAATAAAGCCGAAGTTATAGAACAAGGCTTAACTGGAGCTACAATTTCGTTATACGCTGGTTCAAAAATAATTAGTCAAGTACAAAGCGATGGTGGTGGCGATTTTGAAATATTTGCACCTGCAAATGGCGAATATATTTTAACGGTTAGTTATGCAAACTCTCCTACTAAAAAATTTCAGGTAAATACATTTAATGTGCCCGAAAACATTGTAAGAGATAATTACAAACCTGCATTTGCCATTGAAGGCGTTGTAATGGCAAAACCTTTTAAGGCAATTGATTACTCTGTTTTACAACAAACTTTAGTGAAAATAAATTATCACGATAAAGGCAAACGATTTGATGATGAGCAAGAATATACAACACAAATGCTAAATCAAATAGGAGTTTACCGCCAAGCAGAAACCGTTTTAATTGAACAATTTACATCAACAAATGCCAAAGGCGATGAGGCATTAAAAAAAGGTGATTGTCCTTTAGCAAAAATGTTATACGAAAAAGCAATGACTATTATACCTGGAGAATTTTATCCTGTGCAACAATTAGAATTAGTTGGAAAATGTTTAAAAGATGCGGAAGAAAAAAATAAAGAAACAGCAGATAAAGCTAAAGCCGATGCAGATAAATTAGCCAACGATAAACTAATTGCCGAACAAGCTGCCAAAGCAAAAGCCGAACAAGAACAACTGGCTAAACAACAACTCGAAAAAGCAAAAGCAGACAAAGCTAAAGCTGATGCAGATAAACTGGCAAGCGATAAATTACTAGCCGAGCAAGCCACTAAAGCAAAAACCGAACAAGAACAACTGGCTAAACAACAACTCGAAAAAGAAAAAACAGACAAAGCTAAAGCCGATGCTGATAAATTAGCCAACGATAAATTAATTGCCGAGCAAGCTGCTAAAACAAAAGCCGAACAAGAACAACTTACTAAACAACAACTCGAAAAAGAAAAAACAGACAAAGCTAAAGCTGATGCAGATAAACTGGCAAGCGATAAATTACTAGCCGAGCAAGCCACTAAAGCAAAAACCGAACAAGAACAACTGGCAAAGCAACAACTCGAAAAAGAAAAAACAGACAAAGCAAAAGCTGATGCAGATAAACTGGCAAGCGATAAATTACTAGCCGAGCAAGCCACTAAAGCAAAAACCGAACAAGAACAACTTGCAAAACAACAACTCGAAAAAGAAAAAGCAGACAAAGCTAAAACTGCTAAAGCAAAAACTGAACAAGAACAACTAGCTAAACAACAACTCGAAAAAGCAAAAGCAGACAAAGCTAAAGCTGATGCAGATAAACTGGCAAGCGATAAATTACTAGCCGAGCAAGCTGCTAAAGCAAAAACTGAACAAGAACAACTGGCTAAACAACAATTAGAAAATGAAAAAATAATTGAAACAAAAATAATTCCTATCGCTAACGATAATAATAATGAAACTGGAAATGTAAAAAAAGGTGATTCCAAATACAGTATACCGCAAGCAATGGGAGCCGATAAATATAAAGCGGCTTTAAAACGAGCCGACGAACTTTTTAAAATGAAGCGATACAGCGAAGCGAAACCATTATATGAGGAGTATTTAAAATATAAACCAAATGATGTATATTCTGTAAATAGATTAACTGAAATTGAAACGCTAATAATTAAAAAATAGTTACTAAATAATTATGCGAATTCTTCAAATTATAAATGAAATTAAAACATTAAAAAATAATCCTACGCATAAATCAACAATAGATATTTGTAGACTATTAGAAAATAACGAAGTTTTATTTTTAGAGAAAATTGAATTGGATAACTACAATCATTTAATTAAAAATTTCGAACAATTAAGTCAAGTTAACGCTAAAGAATACAACACACCTAACTACATTAACGATTACGAAAAGGCTCACAGTATTTTAAGTTTTTATGTTGATAGAGTTATTTAAAACTATGCGGCTAATAAATTATGTTTAACAGCAAACATAACAATACCTGCAGTGTTTGGTATATTAAGTTTTGTCATAATATTTTTTCGGTGTGTGTGTACGGTGTGTGTACTTAACTCTAATTTATCTGCAATTAATTTATTTGATAATCCGTTAGATATTAAACGAATAACATCTAATTCTCTATCAGTTATTCCTAAACCCTGGCACGATATCGTTTCTAAATTTGGTTTAATTGCATCTAAATTTTCAGTGCACGATAAATAATAAGCTACTTTACCACATAAAAAACGTTGGTTGTTATAGGTTGCATGCAAGGCTTCAATTATTTCATCTTTATCGCATTCTTTTAATAAATAACTACAAACGCCCGCATCTAAAGCTAATTGCATTTCCGTTTTAGGTAAATAATCGGTAATTGCTAAAATTTGTAGTCGCTTAAACGTTTTTGTAATAATTGCTATTTGTTGTGTGTTTAACGATAATGATTGAAAATCCAACACTAAAATTTTAGGTTTATTTTTTTTGATTACCACAATTAAATTTTCAAAATTAATATCTTCAGTATAATCAACATCAAAATTTAAAGATGTATTTAATAAGGTATATAGTCCTAATCTACTCAGGTAATTGTTATCAGCTATTAATACAGAAATCATGTTGAAGATCCTTATTTAGATTAATTTTAAACAAAGATACGTTTCATTTTCGTAAATCAAAATATTAGCTATTTTTTTATTAAGAGTTTAACAAATACTTAGTATTTCATTTGTTATAAAAAAAGCGGTAATCTGTTTATTTGTATCATAAACAAAACCAATATGTTGTATATTTATTTTAATTTAAATACAATGAAAACTTTTGAAACAACGGCCTTTACAATGATAATTCATAACAATTTGTTAGTTGAATTTGTTGTAAAAAAAAACATAACCTTACAAGCTCACGATATTTGGGAGTCGCGAGATTTGTCGATTAATCATTTGCCTAATAAAAAATTTTTAGTGTTATTTGAAGGCTCCGAAAATTCAGATATTTCGGGAGATGCCAGAAGAGCTGGCGCATCAAAAGAATATACGCTTCATGTTGATGCTTTAGCAATATACAGTACCAAATTACACGAAAAAATAATTGGCAACTTATTTTTTAAATTAAATAAACCATTAGTACCTACAAAAATTTTTGATGATAGAAATACTGCAATTAGTTGGTTAAACTCTTTTAAACCAACGGTGTAATTTTTTTTAAAATTAAGCTTTATAAAATCAACTATTATTTAATAGCTTTTAAACTTAAATCTAAACTTTTAACGTGGTGTGTTAGTGCCCCAATGCTAATAAAATTAACACCGCATTTAGCATAATTAGCAATTGTTTTTTCTGTAATTCCACCCGAACTTTCAACTTCAAATTTACCATCAATTAATTTTACCGCTTTTTTTGTTTCGGTAATACTATAATTATCTAACATTATTCGGTTAAAACCGCCTTTGTTTAATAATAAAATAACATCGGCAATGGTACGTGTTTCAACCTCAATTGGTAGTTTTAATTTTGTTTTTTTTAAATATAAATGTGTCGCATCAAGTGCTTCAATTATACCTCCTGCAAAATCAATATGATTGTCTTTAATCATAATCATATCATATAAACCAAACCTATGGTTGCTACCGCCACCAATTACTACGGCCCATTTTTCAAAAAACCTAAAATTTGGTGTTGTTTTGCGAGTATCAATTACTTTTGCTTTTGTACCCTTACATAATTTTTGCAAATAATTTGTTTTAGTTGCAATAGCACTCATGCGCTGCATTACGTTTAAAATTAATCGTTCGGCAGTTAATAGTTTTTGCGAGTTACCTTCAACAGTAAACACAATATCGCCAACGTTAACAAGCTGCCCATCGTTTATAAATTGTGTAAATTTAAATTTACTATCTATTAACTTTAAAATTTGTTTAGCTGCTTCAACTCCTGCAATAATTCCATTTTCTTTAACTAGTAATTTTACTTTACCTTTTTTAGTTACTGGTATAGTTGCTAATGCCGAGTGGTCGCCATCTCCAACATCTTCTTGCAACGCTAGTGTTACAAACTGGTTTAAATTAAAATGTTTTTTGTGTTGTTGTATGTAATTAATCATTATCGTTCTCTATTCTGAACTGCGAAATTACACTTCCTCTCACTAAAACGGAAATTGAATATTTGCCAGTATTGGTATCTAAAATGCCAGTAATAAATTGCTGGTTACCATTTACTATACTTGTGTGTGAGGTTTGATAAGATTTAACTTTATGTTTTGAAAAAAAATCTTGAATTAATGCGTGAGCCTGTGTTTTACTTAATAAATCTTCTTGGCCTAATACTTTAACCGATAGTTTATCAGCAAAATTTTTAACTAACTCGGTTGTATTTGCTTGCTTAAGCGCATTTGATACATCGTCATTTATATCTATCTTTGCGAACGATAATATTAATATAGATAATAATATAAGGCTAATTTTTTGCATTGTGCGAATTTCTATTTTTTTTATTACAATTACTATGCCTAAACCTATTTAATTTTTGTATAAATGAAAGTTTTACTCATTCAGATTGAAAAAACTACCGAAACTTATTTAAATGAAGGCATTGATATTTATACAACACGTTTAAAAAACTATTGTACGCTAAATACCGAAACCATAATTATGCCAAAAGCAATTAGGCAAAAACCTTTCGACGAACAAAAAAAAGCAGAAGCTCAAGAGATTCAAAAACACCTCGAAACATCTGATTATTTAATTTGTTTAGATGAACATGGCAAGCAATTTACATCCCTACAATATGCCGATTTTTTAAACAAGCGCATGGTATCGGGCACTAAGCGTTTGGTATTTTTAATAGGTGGGCCTTTTGGTATCGATAAAGCTATTTTAGATAAAAGTTCATATATAATGTCACTGTCAAATATGACATTTTCTCACCAAATGATTCGTTTGTTTTTTTATGAACAATTATATAGAGGATTTTCTATTTTAAAAAACGAAAAATACCACCACGAATAACTATTAAATTTTATGTGTTACATTAGCTCATATAATTAGTTATAAAAAATAAACAAAGCATTTACATATGGAAGTATTAAGCATTGAACAAATTCAAAATTTTAAAGGAAAATATCCCAAACAAATTTGGCCTTTATTTTTTAGCGAAATGTGGGAGCGTTTTAGTTTTTATGGAATGCGAGGTATGTTGGCATTTTTTATGGTTAACCAACTTAATTTTGATAAAGTTACTGCTAACTTACAATACGGTGCCACACAAGCATTTGTGTATGCTTTTACTTTTATTGGTGGCTTATTAGCTGATAAAATACTAGGTAAACGACGCTCTTTATTTTGGGGAGGAATTTTAATGATTGTTGGAGGCTTGTTATTAGCATTTAACCCAAAAGATTTTTTCTTTTTAGGTATAGCCTTTAACATTGTGGGCACTGGTTTTTTTAAGCCAAACATTTCGAGCATGGTTGGTAATTTATATAAAGATGGTGATAGTAGAGTTGATGCTGGTTTTATGTTGTTTTATGCAGGAGTAAATGCTGGCGCTTTTTTTGGAGGTTATTTATGCATTGCAATTGGCAAAGGCGAAATGCTTTCGGTTTTAATTCCCGAAACGATGAGATGGAATGTTGCCTTTGGTATTTCATCCATTTTTATGATTATTAGTTTATTAACGTTTTCTCAAACCCAAAAAAAATTAGGTAACATCGGTTTATCGCCCTTATTAAACAGAGAGCCAAGTTACCGCAAACGATTAGAAATCATTACTTGCATAGGTTCAATATTAGTTATACCGTTAATTATAACAATGGTATCTAAAACCGAATATACAGATTATTTTATGTACACAATTGGGCCAGTATCGCTACTGTATGTTATTTACGAAATGAAAAACTTTTCGATTACCGAAAATAAAAAAATAGTAGCGGCCATATTATTTATGTTTTTTTCAATTATATTTTGGGCTTTTTTTGAGCAAAGCGGTGGCTCACTTAGTTTTTTTGCAGCCGATAATTTAAATCACAATTTGTTAGGTTTTAATTTAGATCCTAATGGTGTTAACAATTCATCTAACTCGTTATTTGTAATTATTTTTGCAACTCCTTTAGGTTTACTTTGGTTGTTTATGCATAAACGTAATATTGAACCAAACACCATAGTTAAATTTGGTTTAGGTTTTATATTTTTAGCAATTGGGTTTTATGTTTTTTATTACACAAAGTTTTTAAGTAACAACAACGGCATCACATCGTTAAACTTATTTACCTTTGGTTGGTTTATAATTACGTTTGGCGAGTTGTGTTTATCGCCAATTGGAACATCTGTTATGACAAAATTATCGCCACAAAAATTACAAGGTGTAATAATGGGTATGTGGTTTTTAGCAAGTGCATATGGTCAGTATTTTGCTGGTATTTTAGGTGCAAACATAGCAAGCGCATCACAAAATGCTACCAATTACGAAAAACTTACTATTTATGCGCAAGGTTATAAAGATTTGGCTATTTATGCTTTAATTGCAGGGGTTGTTTTAATTATTATTTCGCCAATTATTAAAAAATTAATGGGTGGCATTAAATAATTAAATTGTTTAACCTAATATTCATCTAATAAATTAGTAAATTTGTCGTGTAAAATTAAACTTTTGTAGTTTCGGCACAAAGTTTGTATAATTTAAACGATGTTTAATTGGAAAGATATATCGATGGCTGCAATTATAATGATTGCAATTGTATTTTATACTTGCAAAAAAAGTACGCTCCAAGCATCCATCGTATCGCCCGAAAACAGAGCCAGTAATTATTTAACTACCGACGCCACAAACGTTGGTTTTGCATCTGAAAATACATATACCGAATATTTTGATAACTCGCCCGTAAATTGGGTAAGTTTTGATGAAGCATATAAACTTTGTAAAAAAAATCCTCGCCCTATTTTAATTGATGTTTATACAACTTGGTGCGGGCCTTGTAAAATAATGAGCTCTCAAACGTTTGCAAATCCACAAATTGCAAAATACATAAACGATAATTTTTATGCAGTTAAATTTGATGCCGAAAGTAAAGACAGTGTTAAATTTGACAAATACGTTTTTGTAAGTTCAGACATTGCAAACCCAAAAGCTCCTCATCAATTTGCGGCTTCAATTTTAGATAATCAATTAGCTTACCCATCAATAGTGTTTTTAAGTAACAAAGTGCAACGTTTAGATATTATAAAAGGGTTTATGCCTGCTAAAAACTTCGAACCAATTTTAACCTATTATGGCTCGGGCGATTATCAAAAAACAAAATGGGAAGATTATCAAAAATCGTTTCTATCTGCTATTAAATAAGCAATGTTTATTTCTTAATTTTTTTACTTAAAAAAAAACTATTTTCAAATTTATATTTGTGTGATGCGCAAAGTGTTTACTTTAATTTTTAGTTTTTGTATTGTAATTATTTGCTACTCGCAATCTATTTCAAATTTAAAACAACGCTTTAACACTTACCTAAATTTTAAAGGTTCGTTAAATTCGATTGTATCATTTACCGATAAATCAGTTTCAATTTTAAAAAACAATAACGCCGAGTTTACTTTATTTAATGATGAGTTAAGCGTGTTTGCGCAACTAGCTACACAACTGCCACAACAACAGTTTACATTTATATATAATTGGAAAAAAAATACACATTTAATAACTAATCAGTTAGATAGTTTATTAAAACTCACCAACCCTACCCTACCTAAAACCAATAATTTAATTGGAAAAAAAATTGCTTTAGATGCAGGACATTTTGCAGGAAATATGCAAACTGCAAAAATTGAACAAAAATATTTAGAGTTTTTGCCCGATAACATAAACAAACTAAAAGATACAATTAGGTTTAACGAAGGCACTTTAACCTACCAAACTGCACATATTTTAAAACAACAATTAGAGCAACAAGGTGCAATAGTTTTTGTAACCCGACCAGCACAAAATTTCACTTCATTTAAAATTACTTACGACGATTGGTTTACAAGAAAAAGAAACCAAACCTTTGATAGCTTAGTTAATGTTAACGCAATTGATGTTACTCAAAAAAACAAACTACTTAAATTAACCAAACAAAAATTATTTTGGGAATTTTTTAGAGATTTTGAACTGTTAGAAAGAGCTCGTATTATTAACGAATTTAAACCCGACATCACAATTATAATACACTATAATGTTGATGAAAAAAATACAGATTGGAAAAAACCAACAACCAAAAATTTTACGATGACCTTTATTGGTGGAGCTATTACTGCCGATAATTTTAATAAACAACAAAACAAAAATCATTTTTTGCGTTTATTATTAAGCAATCAGTTAAACGAATCCGAAAAACTATCGCAACTTACAGTTAATCAATTTAATAAAAAATTAAACATACCAATTGCACAACAAAACGATGCCGATTATTTAAAAAATAATTGCATAAGCACATCCTCAAACGGAGTGTATTGTCGCAATTTGGCTTTATGCCGAAACGTAAATTCGGTTTTAGTTTATGGCGAAGCTCTTTACCAAGATAACGAAAACGAATGCATAAATTTAAATAACCCCAACACTCAAATTTATGGTATTAAAACACCATCTCATATTATTGAAACTGCCAACTGTTATTTTAATGCAATAAATATGTATTTTAGTAACGCAAAATAACAAAGTGACTATTTTAAAATTATATATTGTTGATGACCATCAGATGCTAATTGATGGCTTAAAAGCCTTGCTAACTGGCGAACCAAATATTTTAATAGTTGGGCAAAACACATTGCCTAAACAAGCCTTATTAGAAATTGTTGCAACACAACCCGATATTGTTTTAACCGATATAAATATGCCCGAAATGGATGGCATTGAATTAACGCGTGAAATAAAAAAACAAAACTCAAACATTAAAATAATTGCGCTATCAATGTTTGGCGAACGAGAAACCATTAGCGAAATGATAAAAGCTGGTGTAAGTGCTTATATTTTAAAAAATACTGGCAAACAAGAGTTATTAAACGCTATTGATAAAGTTGCAAATGGCGGTAATTATTTTAGCGACGAAGTTAGTGCCGAAATGATGCGACCTGATATAAATTTAAATGCTAAGGCCATATCATTATCTGCTCGCGAAATTGAAGTTATTGAATTAATTGCACTTGATTATACAAATGCTAAAATTGCAGAGACACTTTTTTTAAGCGAACGAACAATAGAAACCCATCGCAAAAATATTTTTAGAAAAACCGATACTAAAAGTATGTTAGGCTTATTGCGTTATTGCATTGAGCGTAAAATTATTAAGCCAATAAAATAATAAAACAACACAATTACAGTTTTATTAAAAACGACTATCTCTTAATAAATTACTTAAATTGTTTATTTCTTATTTATACTAGTTAACTGCTTAATTGTAAATTTAAACGCTTTAAAAAAAATAATAAAGTTAAAATTTATGGTTAAGTCAGATGTATTATTAGGCCTACAATGGGGCGACGAAGGTAAAGGTAAAATTGTTGATGTGTTAACTCCTAAATACGACATTATTGCTCGTTTTCAGGGAGGGCCAAATGCGGGGCACACGTTAGAGTTTAATGGCATTAAACACGTTTTACACACCATACCAAGTGGCATATTTCATCCAACTGCATTAAATATTATTGGTAACGGAGTAGTAATTGATCCTGTAATTTTTAAAAAAGAAGTTGATGCATTAATTGCATTAGGAGTAAATTTTAACGAAAAATTAGTAATAAGTAAACGTGCCCATTTAATTTTACCAACACATCGTTTAATTGATGCGGCAAGCGAAGCCGCAAAAGGAAAAGATAAAATTGGATCGACTTTAAAAGGAATTGGACCAACATACATGGATAAAACTGGGCGCAATGGCTTGCGAATTGGTGATATTGAAAGTCCTAATTTTAAAGAAAAATACAACACCTTAGTAGAAAAACACAAGCAAATTTTAGCGTTTCATAATTACGATTATAACTTAGCCGAACTTGAGCCAGTTTGGTTTGCTGCAATTGAAGAATTAAAAAAATTAAAATTTATTGATACCGAACACTTTATAAACGATGCCATTAAACAAGGTAAAAAAATATTGGCCGAAGGTGCTCAAGGCTCTTTGTTAGATATTGATTTTGGTTCATATCCATTTGTAACTTCATCTAACACAATATGTGCGGGTGCTTGTAATGGTTTAGGCATTGCTCCAAATAAAATTGGCAATGTAATTGGTATTTTTAAAGCCTATTGCACACGAGTTGGCAGTGGCCCTTTTCCTACCGAATTAGAAAATGAAGTTGGCGAAAAAATAAGAGCCATTGGTCGCGAATTTGGTGCTACAACTGGCCGAGCGCGCCGTTGCGGTTGGTTAGATATACCAGCATTAAAATACGCCATTGCCATTAATGGCGTAACCGAATTAATGATGATGAAAGCCGATGTGTTATCAGATTTTGATACACTACAAATTTGCACGCATTACATGCATAAAGGTCAAAAAATAGATTATTTACCTTATAGTATTGAACCGAGTGATGTAACACCTGTTTACGAAACTGTTAAAGGTTGGAATGTTGATTTAACTAAAATGACTCAAAAAAGTGAGTTACCTAAAGAGTTAACCGATTACATTGCTTACATCGAAAAATTAGTTGAAGTGCCAATTAGCATTACATCTATTGGGCCCGATAGAACTCAAACTATTTTTATGTAAATATTAATTATCATTAAAAAACAACAATTAAATGAATTACTGTTAATTGTTGTTTAATTTTAAATTGTTAATTTTAAAAAAATAAATTTGTGCAACCTAAAGTTTTATTAGAAAATAAACAGCTCGAAGTAACACTTACTCGCCTTTGCTACCAATTAATTGAAGTTCATAATAACTTTAACGAAACTGTAATTATTGGCTTGCAACCACGTGGTATTTATTTAGCGCATCGCATTAAAAAAATATTAGAAAGTATTTTAAAAACTACTATTAATTGTGGCGATTTAGATACCACTTTTTACCGCGACGATTTTCGTAAAAAAGAATTAAAACCTAATAAAACAAATATCGATTTTATTATTGAAGATAAAAATGTGATTTTAATTGATGACGTTTTGTTTACAGGTCGTACCATACGAGCAGGTTTAGATGCGATGCTCGCATTTGGCCGCCCTAAAGATGTTGAATTACTTGTTTTAGTTGATAGACGATTTAGTCGGAATTTACCAATACAAGCAAAATACACTGGTTTAATTATAGATTCGATTGAAACACAAAACGTTAAAGTAGATTGGAAAGAACTTGACGGAAAAGATAGAGTAACATTAATTGATAAATAATAACTTATAAAATAATTTGGCTTTAATTTTTGAGCTTAATTAATACTTAATATAATAAGATGAAACCCGAAAAAAAAGATTATCCCGCATATTTTGAATCATACATTAATTTAGTAGAAGAGGTTGATGTAATTGCCGCCTTAAAAGCCAACCATCAAACTACCTTAGATTTTATTGAAGAAGTGCCCCGATTAAAATGGAATTATTTTTATGATGATGGTAAATGGACCGTTAAACAAGTAATTAACCATATTATTGATACCGAACGAATTTTTGCTTACCGAGCCCTACGTTTTGCCCGTGGCGATAACCAACAACCATTATCGTTTGACGAAAATGCATTTGCTGCAAACGCAAATTTAACAAACACAACAAGTCAAATTTTAGCCGATGAGTTTGATTCGGTTAGGCTATCTAACATATTGTTATTTAAACAATTATCAAATAAAGAATTACTATTAAAAGGTAAAACAACAATTGGAAATGCAAACGTTTTATCGTTAGGATTTATGCTTTGTGGCCACGCCCAACATCACATTAATGTAATTAAAGAAAAATACTTATAATAGTTACTAGTTTTGGGTTATTAGTTTTTAATAATCATCTCATCGCTTTTTAACTTAATTAAAACTAAACACAAAAATTTATAATGAGCAACCTTAGCGTAAACCATTTATTAGGTATAAAATATATCACTAAAAACGATATTGAATTAATATTGGAAACCGCTAAAAATTTTAAAGAAGTAATAAACAGACCAATTAAAAAAGTACCCTCTTTAAGAGATATAACAGTTGCTAATTTGTTTTTCGAAAACTCAACCCGAACTCGTTTATCGTTTGAACTTGCTCAAAAACGCTTAAGTGCTGATACGGTTAACTTTGCAGCCTCATCATCATCAGTAAAAAAAGGCGAAACATTAATTGATACTGTAAATAACATATTGGCAATGAAGGTTGATATGATTGTGATGCGACACGCCAGCCCAGGTGCAGCTGTTTTTTTATCAAAAAAAGTAAATGCTAAAATAATTAATGCAGGCGATGGTGCACACGAACACCCAACGCAGGCTTTGTTAGATGCGTTTTCGATGCAAGAAAAACTAGGCGATTTAAAAGGAAAAAAAATAGCCATAATTGGTGATATTTTACACTCTCGCGTTGCCTTATCTAATATATTTTGTTTACAAAAGCTTGGCGCAGAGGTTAAAGTGTGTGGCCCCGCAACATTAATACCCAAATATATTGAAAGCTTAGGCGTTAAAGTTGAAACTAACTTACGCAAAACCCTTGAGTGGTGCGATGTAGCAAATATGTTACGCATACAGTTAGAACGACAGGATATTAAATTTTTCCCTTCAATACGAGAATATACAATGCTTTATGGTTTAAACAAACCAATGCTTGATTCGCTCTCTAAAAAAATAATTATTATGCACCCAGGCCCAATTAATCGTGGTGTAGAAATTACTAGCGAGGTAGCCGATAGCGACCAATCTATAATTTTAAACCAAGTAGAAAACGGTGTGGCGGTGCGCATGGCGGTTATGTTTTTGTTAGCTGGCAGGCAATAATTTTTTTTAAGTATTAATTTTAAACATAAAAAAAGCTTCTGTAAAAATTTACAGAAGCTTTTTTAAATAATTTAGTTTAAAAATTATTTAACAGCGCATGTTCCGCCAACTAAAATCCAAGTATTTCCAGCCGAATTACAAGATGCTTTTGCATCTTTCTTTTTAATTTTTTTCAAATCATAAGTATAAGTTTGTGCAGCTTGCCCAGAAGAAGCAGGAATTGTACATTCACATTTGTAATCTTTTTTGCAAGAAGCCAATGAAATTGCTACGAAAGCAACTGCTAATAAAGTGATTTTTTTCATGTTTTTACGGTTTATTTGTTTATATTTATTTTAATTTACAAGAACCAGCTGTGTTTGATTCGCACCAAGTTTTCGCATCTTTCTTTTTCATTTTAGCAGTAGATTCAACTTCTAAAGTTCCACAAACACAAGTGTATTTTTTTTTGCAAGAAGCAAAAGAAATTGCTACGAAAGCAACTGCTAATAAAGTAATTTTTTTCATTTTTTTTATTTTTTTAAATTGTTTAAACAAATATAATTATTTTTTTAAAACTACAAATACCCAACACAGGGTATTTTAAAATATTAGCCATGTATGGTTTCTTTTTTATTGTAGTTTTTTAAAATACCAGCTTCATAATCTAACCATTGTTGCCAGCGGGCGTCTATGTTTTCGGTATCGGCGCCATATTTGCGGGCAAAGCCAATAAATAGGGTGTAATGGTTTGCTTCGCTAATCATTAATTCGCGGTAAAAAGCTTTTAAATCATCATCTAATAATTGTTCCGATAATAGTTTAAATCGTTCGCAACTTCGGGCTTCAATCATTGCGGCAAAAAGTAATCTATCTATTAATACAATTTGTTTGCGATGATCGCCTTTGCGCATAAATCGGTATAGTTCATTAACATAATCATCCTTTCGTTCAAAACCAAGTGTTAAACCTCGGTCTTTTATTTTTTGATGCACCATTTCAAAATGAGTTAACTCTTCTTTGGCAAGTTTTAACATTTCATCAACCAAATCGGTATAATATGGCCAACTAATTAAAATAGATATGGCATTGGTTGCTGCTTTTTGCTCGCAATAGGCGTGATCGGTTAAAATTTCTTCGATGTTTTTTTCAACGATATTAACCCATCGTGGGTCACTTTCCATTTTTAATCCTAACATATCATTACCCTCTTAGTTTATCTAATAATTTATTTAGCTTTATTACTTCTTTATCGGTTAAGGTTTTATAAATATCATTAAAATGATCATCAATCTTATCAAATGTAGCTAATAATTTTAGGCCATCGTTGGTAATTATAACATCGGCTAGGCGCCTATCGTTTGGGCAAGTTTTACGACTAACTGTGTTTTTTAACACTAATTTATCTACAATTCGCGAGGCATCGCTCATTTTATCGAGCATGCGTTCTTTAATAATTTTTATGCTGCAAGGTTTTGGGTATTGCCCTCTCAAAATTCTTAATACATTGTATTGTTGCGAGGTTATGTTTGAGTTTTTAAAAAACGAATCAAAGTGTCCGTTTATCCACGATGATGTAAACAACAAATTAACCGAAAGTTTTTGCATTTCGTTTTTAAATTGTTTTTGTTGTATTTCTTTTTCTAATTTCAAACTATTTGTAAAAAAAAATCTCCCGATAATTTTATCGGGAGACTAATTTACTTATTTTGCTTTAGTTATCTCAACTGTAATATCTATTTTAACAGTTTCGCTTAAAGCAACACCGCCAGCCTCTAAAGCTGCATTATATTTTAAACCAAAATCTATTCGGTTTAATTTACCAGCTACTTTAAATGCGTAACGTTCCATTCCGTAAGGGTCTTTAACAATTTTTGAAGCACCTGTTGCAATTAATGAAATTGATTTTGTTATACCATGCATGGTTATATCGCCAATTAAAACATAAGTACCTTTAACTTTACCAGCTTTCATTGTTTTGCTTTTAAAAGTAATAGTTGGGTATTTTTCAACGTCAAAAAAATCGGCCGATTTTAAATGTCCATCACGTTTTTCGTTATCGGTGTTTATACTTGCAACATCAACATTAAAATCGATGGTAGCGTTAGTAAAATCCATATCAGATTTTGAAGTTACTTTACCTTCATAAATTTTAAATTTACCTTCAGTTTCGCTCACCATCATATGAGTAATAGAAAAGCCTAACTTACTATGCGATGCATCTACATTCCAATTAGTTTGTGCGGTTGCGTTTAACGATAAAGCTGCTACAGCTACTAATGTTTTAATTGTTGTTTTCATTTTTTTAGTTTTTAATGTTTAGGATACAAATATACGTTACAACATTTAATGTTACAACATCTAATATTAAATTTAACATTAATTTTAAATAAGCAACTATTTACGTTTGCATACAGTTATAAATAATTAAAACTTTTGTATTAAAAAATTAACTAATTTTTACGCCAATTACTAGTACATCATCAACCTGCTCTAGCGATCCTTTCCAGTTTAAAAACTCGTGTTTTAATTGTTGTTTTTGTTCAATTAATGGCATATTACAAATAGTTATTAATTGTTGCTGAAAGGTTTGGTATTTATATTTTTTTCCTTTTTCGCCTCCAAACTGGTCGGCGTAGCCATCGCTAAATAAATAAATACTATCACCTTTATGAATAGGTACATTTTTAGTAGTAAATTTTTGAAGTGTTTCTCCAACAAACGATCCTACAGGAAATTTATCGCCTTTTACTTGCGTTAAGTTATTGTTTGATAAAATATAAATTGGATTATTAGCCCCCGCAAACAGCACCTCGTTTGTATGTTTATTTATAGATATTAAAGCAATATCCATTCCGTCTTTAACGGTACTTTCTTTATAGGTTTGATGCAGACTATCTGTTAACCAAATATTTACGGCATCTAAAATTTGGGCAGGGTTTGTTAAGTCTTTTTCTTTAACGGCTTTGTTTAATAAATTATAATTTACAATACTAATTAAAGCCCCAGGTACACCGTGGCCTGTGCAATCGGCGGCGGCCACAAAGGTAAAATCATCGGTTTCTTCAATCCAATAAAAATCGCCGCTTAGCACATCTTTAGGCATATATAACACAAACGAATTTGGTAGTAATTTTTGCCAAAAACTTTTTGGTGGTAAAATAGCGCCTTGTATGCGTTGTGCGTATTTAATACTATCCGAAATACTTTGGTGTTGCTCTTCAACAATGTTTTTTTGAATATTAATTATTTCGTTTTTTTCTTCGAGTAATTCATTGGCTTTTTGTTTTTGACGCAAGCCTCTAAAAATAAAAAACACTAAGCCTGCCAGCAAAAGTATGCCCGCAATTGCAAAATACATTTGGCGCGATTTGTTTGTTAAGCGTTCTTGCAATAAAATGTTTTGTTCTTGTTGTTTTTCGTTTCTATATTTTGCTTCTGTTTCGGATAAGTTAATGGTATACATGATTTCATTTAACGAATCATTCATTCTAACGTATGTTTCCATATACCACATTGCCAGCTTATCATCGCCAGTATTTTGATAAATGGCCGATAAATTATAGGCATAATCGGCTTTATCGCGTGCCGAACATTTTGAAAAATAAACTTCAATTAAATATGGTTTCGCTTCTTTATAGCGCTGTAATTCCATTAACGAAACGCCAATGTTGTTTTTTAAACTAATATCATTAAAATCGTTATTAATTACATTATACCGTTGCGCTTCTTTATAATAAGTAAGCGCTTTTTCAAAATTATTAAGCGTATAAAAAACATTACCAATACCTGTTAAAACATGTACTTCGTTTTTTAAATTATATTTAGTAGAAATTTTTAAAGCGCGATCAAAATATTCAATAGCAAAATCAAAATATTTTTTATCACTATATGTATTTCCTAAAGCGTTATAGCAGTTTGATACGCCTTCCCAATCTTCAGCTTTTATTGAAATTGTAACGGCTTTGTTATAGTAAACAATTGCTTTGTTATAATCATTTACATCGTTAAACAATTCACCCATATTATAATTTACAAGCGATGTGTTTTTTTGATTTTCAGTTTTTTTAGCTACATCTATTAATTCTTTATAAACTTCAAAAGCTTTGTCAGTTTTTTTATTTTTTTTAAAAAATCTGAACTTTTTTAAAAGCGAGTTAAAAAGCCCGTTAGTATGGTTTGATAATTTGTAGTATTTAATTGCAATTTCTTGATAAACAACTACAGAATCTATGTTATCGTTAGCTACATATTCATTAAAAATTGCCATTGCCGAATTTGCAATTAAGGTATCGTTATTGTTTTTTAAAGCCAATTGATAAGCTTGTTTTGCAAAGGTTAAAGCAATAGGTTTTTTCGAAAATTTAGTAGTAGCCTTTAACAATACATCAACCTTATTTATCGTTGATGTTTGTTTTTTTACGATTGTATTTATGCTATCAAACTGAGCAAATAAGCCATTTGATAATAGTGAAATTAAGCCTGCAAAAAGCCAAATTAAAATAAAAGGTGCGTTTGGTTTTTTCATAAAAAAAGGGATTATTAATTAAAATAATCCCATTAATAAATTTAAGCGTCAATTGGTTTTAAACTTGTTGCAATATATTTACCATCAACATTTAAAACAACATATTTTACTTTTAAACCAACAACTATTCCAAGTTCTTTAGCATAATCTTGTTTAAAATCAATTTTTGTTCCGTTTGCTTCGGCAATAATTCCACTTCCATCGCCATCAATTGTTTCTACAATTCCTTTATCTACTGGGTCAAGCGATACTGCTTTTACTTTACCATCAACTGTTACAAATTCGTACTGCACAACAGAACCTACTTTTAAGCCTAATTGAACCCCAAACGTTTGGTCGAATTCAAATTCGGCCCTATCAACAGATGATGTTACAATACCAGATACTTTATAACCTGCTACAACTGTTTTTTTAATTTTACCTTTAAGTGCCATAAATTTTATTGTTTTTTTAGTTAGTTTAATTACAAAGTAAACTTAAATTTTAACATTTAAAAAAACTATTTTAACAAATTAGTAATCTAAACTTTAGATAGTTATTTTCCTCTAATTTTGCGTATCTTTGCGCCCTTAAAAAAAAGTAAAATGGTTTCTATTAATGGCGTTACGGTATCTTTTGGTGGATACAATTTATTTGATAATGTATCTTTTTTAATTAATCCTAAAGATAGGATTGGTTTAGCGGGCAAAAATGGGGCAGGTAAAAGTACTATGCTTAAAATTTTAGCCGGTTATCAAATACCAACAAAAGGCGAAGTATCGCGCCCTAAAGAGTGTAAAATTGGCTATTTGCCGCAAGATATGACGCATCAACACGGGCGCACTGTTTACGAAGAAACCGAATCGGCATTTGAAGAAATAAAATCGTTGCAAGCAAAATTAGTTGATATAAATCATCAATTAGAAACCCGTACCGATTACGAAACCGATGCCTACATGCAATTAATACAAGATTTAACCGATATGAATGAACGGTTAAATATGATTGGTGTTGATAATACTGAAGAAGAAATTGAAAAAGTTTTAATAGGATTAGGGTTTCAGCGCAAGCAATTTCATATGCAAACTAGCGAGTTTAGTGGTGGTTGGCGCATGCGCATTGAGTTAGCAAAACTATTACTACAAAAACCCGATGTGTTAATGCTTGATGAGCCTACCAACCATTTAGATATTGAAGCCATACAATGGTTAGAGGAAATGATGGGCGATTTTGCAGGGGCAGTAGTATTAATTAGCCACGATAAAACTTTTTTAGATACCGTTACAAAACGTACTATTGAAATTGTAAATCAAAAAATTTACGATTACAAAACAAACTATTCGCATTATTTAGTATTAAGGCAAGAACGAAAACAACAACAAGAAAACGCAGCTAAAAACCAACAAAAAGTAATCGATCAAACAGAAATGTTAATTGATAAATTTAGAGCTAAGGCAAGTAAATCTGCTATGGCACAATCGTTAATTAAAAAACTTGATCGTATGGATAGAGTTGAAGTTGATGATATGGATACTGCCTCTGTTCGTTTTCGATTTCCGCCACCAGCACACAGTGGCAAAATTGTTATTACTGCCGAAAACGCTGGCAAATCGTATGGCGATAAATTTATTTTTGGAGGCGCTAATTTTATCATCACTAAAGGCGAAAAAATTGGACTTGTTGGCCGTAATGGCGAAGGCAAATCGACGATGATGAAAATGTTTGCCGATAAAATAAAATTTGATGGACACATACAAATGGGTCACAATATTTTAATGGGTTATTTTGAACAGGATCAAGAAGAAAAAGTTGATTTAGAAAAAACAGTTTTTGAAACCATTGATGAATTAGCTGTAGGTGATGTGCGAAGGCAAGTGCGCAGCTTATTAGGTTCGTTTTTGTTTGGTGGCGATGATATTGATAAAAAAGTAAAAGTACTAAGCGGTGGCGAACGTGGTCGTTTAGCATTATGTAAATTATTATTAGAACCCTATAACTTATTGTTATTGGATGAGCCAACAAACCATTTAGATATTAAATCGAAAGAGGTTTTAAAACAATCGTTAATTGATTATGAAGGAACTTTAGTTATGGTTAGCCACGACCGTGATTTTATGACGGGGATGTGCGACCGATTATTTGAATTTAGAGATGGCAGCGTAAAAGAATATTTATGTGACATTAAAGAGTTTATGGAAATACGTAAAGTAGAACGATTAAACGAACTCGATTTAGACAAAAGCGGTGTAAAAGCGGTGCCAGTTATTGAAAAAAAACAACCAATAACATCTGATTTTGAAACGCAGGAAAAGAAAAAATTGCAAACACAAATTCAATCACAAATTAAAAAAAGCGAAGAGCAAATAGATAGTTTAGAGTTAGAAATAAAACAACTAGATGCTAAACTTGCAGTGCCACAAACGTATGAGCAACTAAGCAAAGACCCTCAGTTTTTTAACTCATACAATAAATTAAAAAAACAACTCGAAACCGAAATGGCAAATTGGGAAACACTGAGTGCTAAATTAGTTTAACGTTAATAAAAAAATAAAAAAAGGATGGCTAATAGCTATCCTTTTTTTATGCCAAAAATACTTATATTTAAAGGTTATTATTAGCTTATGAAGAATATACCATTATTAATTTTTGCACTTATAGTTTCGTTTTTAGATGTAAAATCGCAAACAGAATATAGTGATTACCGATCGCAAACAAACCCCTTGTATTGGAAAAACCGAAAACCATTTGCCGATTATTGGCAACAAGATGTGCACTATACAATTAAAGCAATCCTTAACGATACAACAGATATTATTACAGGGCACGAAGAATTAACATACTGGAATAATTCGCCCAAAGATTTATACTTTGTTTATTTTCATTTGTATAATAACGCACAAACAAAAGATTCTTATTTATCAAACTTATATAAAAATAATAACTACCATTTAAAATTTAATAAATACCGCAAAGATGGTTTAGGAACTAACATTGAAAAAATAAAAATTGGTAACACCGAGTTGCAAACCGAACTAGATAACACTGTATTAAAAGTATACTTAAAACAGCCCCTAAAGCCAAACCAATCAATTACATTTGATATTGATTTTAAAACCTATTATGCAAAAGAAGTAATACGTAACCGAATGAAATCATTTAACGCCTTTGGTAACAAGCATTTTGATGTAACGCATTGGTATCCTCGCATTTCGGTTTATGATCGCAAATTAGGTTGGGATACAGACCAACACATGGACCACGAATTTTATGGCGATTTTGGTTCGTTTTATGTTGAGTTTACATTACCAAATAATTATGTGTTAGATGCGACAGGCGTTTTACAAAATCAAAAAGAAGTTTTGCCCGATACATTACGCCAGCAATTAGACATTGCAAACTTTGCAAAAAAAACTTGGAACTCGCCACCGAGCACAATTATAAAACGAAATGGCACAACAAAAACTTGGAAATTTAGCGCACTTAATGTACACGATTTTGCATTAACCGCCGACCCAACATACCGCATTGGCGAAAGCGAATGGCACGGCATAAAATGTGTAGCACTAGTACAAGAGCCGCACGCTATTGGTTGGCAAACAACCACACAATTTATGACAAAAGTATTAGATGTAAATACCTATAACATTGGCGAATACCATTACCCTAAAATTATTTGTGCCGATGCGCAAGATGGTGTTGAATACCCAATGCTAACACTTGATGGTGGTTACGACCCAGAGTACCGCGATTTATTAATACATGAAATGACACACAATTGGTTTTTTGGAATGGTAGGAAACAACGAAACCTATCGTGCTTTTTTAGATGAAGGCTTTACACAGTTTTATACAGCCGATACGTATCAATTTATTGATGGTCCAAATAAAATTGAGCAAAAACCTAAAAGCAAATACGTGCAACGATTTACCGAACAAAACAGAATTTTAGATGATCAAATTTATAATGGTTATATGAATGCAGTAACTGTGCGTGCCGAAGAAGTGACACTTAACACACACAGTGATGATTATAACGGAGGCATTAGGCACGGTGGTGGTTATGGCGCTGTATATACAAAAACAGCAGCCATGTTAAAAAATTTAGAATACGTTTTGGGGCGTGCCTTATTTGATAAATGCATGCAACATTACTTTAACCAATGGAAATTTGCACACCCCTACCCCGAAGATTTTAGAAACTCAGTAATTCAATTTAGCGATGTTGATTTGAATTGGTTTTTTGATGAATGGTTAGAAACTTCAAAAAAAATAGATTATAAAATTGGGCGCATTAAAAAAGGAAAACAAAAAAACGAATACCTTATAAAATTTAAACGCAAAGGCGATATGCAAATGCCTATTGATTTTACGGTATTAGATAAAAACGATTCGGCCTACCACTATTACATACCAAACACCTGGTTCGAAAAATCAGTAAAATCAAATGTATTACCCCGTTGGATTGGTTGGGGAAAAGTGAAACCAACCTATACAGCTAAAGTGCAACTAAATAATAAGTTAGCTAATGTAATCATCGATCCATCGCGCCGTTTGGCAGATGTTGATATGATGAATAATGTAAAACACCATAAAGTTGATTTTACATTTGATTCGAAAATTTATAACCCCGCCGATTGGAAACATTATGAAGTTAAGGCTCGCCCAAGTATTTGGTATAACGGTTACGATGGCATTAAAGTTGGTGCACACGTAAACGGAGGCTATATGAACACTAAACATGTGTTTGATTTAACCACTTGGTTTAGTAGTGGTTTGGGGCAAACACACCTAGATAGCAATACTAGAATTAACGATTATAATACTGTTTCGTTTTTATTTAACTATAAAACTTCTACAACAAAATTCATAAAAAAATCAAACATTTATGCAACCTTAAAATCGTTAGATGGTTTAGAAAGTGGTTTAATTGGATTTGAAAAAAAATCGAACAACGATAAAAATCGTATTTATATACAATACAAAGCAATGGCTCGCGATTTGCCCCGCGATTTAGTTTACTTAATTAATCAAAACGAATGGCAAATTCAAAAACTAAATAGTTATTTAAATGTTGGCATTGATCATAACTATGTTTATAATCGCGGAATTGGTACTATGAATTTAAATGCCCGAGCTAGTGCTTTTACAACCGATTATGATTACTCATCGTTACAATACACCGCAATTAATAAAAATGATTTTGGTAAACTAAACATTAACACCCGAATTTTTGCCCAGTTAGGTTTTGGTACAAAACTAGCATCCGAATCTATGTTATTTGCATCGGGCGCAAACCCCGAAGATTTAATGGATAATAAATATACCCGCTCAATGGGTTTTATACCACCAACATGGGGTAAATATGGGGCAGTAACAAATAATTTTACTGCAGGTGGAGGCTTAAATTTACGTGGCTACAGTGGCTATGTGTTAGCACAAACAGATGCAAATGGTTTTTTAGTATATAATTATAAAGGCACAACGGGTGCAGCTGTTAATACTGAAATTGAGTTTGGTGAGTTTTTTAAATTTATGAATTTTAAGAAAAATAACAACACCTTTAAATTAACACCTTACTTATTTGCCGATGCAGGAACTATTAACACAAACCAACCCAACAAAGCAACTGTTATGAGTAGTGTAATTGCCGATGCAGGTGCTGGTATAACTTTATCTATACAAAAATGGGGACCGCTATATGGCTTAAAACCATTAGTTATACGATTTGATGTGCCGTTTTTTGTAAACAGATTGCCCTTTGCCGAAAAAAATTATTTACAAACCCGCTGGATGGTTGGTATCAACAGAGCCTTTTAAATTTTAATGTTTAACCTATTAAAAATATTAAAAACTGTTTGTAAGCAACTTTTAGTTGTTTACTTATGTTACGCAATATGCCGAATTTTATTTTTAGTATTCAATTATAATTATTTTCAAGAAATTGAAATTGCAGATTTTATTGGACTTATGTTTTACGGCTTACGTTTTGATAGCTTTAGCATTGCCGCAACAAATGCGCTATATATTATTTTAGCATTATTGCCTTTAAAATTTTATAGTACAAATTGGTATCAAAAATTACTAAAATTTATATTTATATTTTTTAATGCATTTTTTTTACTGTTTAATTTTATTGATTTTGCCTATTTTCCGTTTACACAAAAACGCACAACGTTTGATGTGCTAAACCTAACCATAGGTGGGCAAACAGAAATAACTAAACTAATACCACTGTTTTTAAAAGACTATTGGTATTTAATAATCATATATGGTTTGGTAATTATTTTATTATTAAAATTATATAATTTACTAGCTGCAAAACAAACGCTACAATTAATACCATTAAACTTTAAAAATAGCATAATAACATTTGCTACGTTTATTGTATCATTAAGCCTAACACTAATTGCAATACGTGGTGGCTTGCAACGCATACCAATAGTATTGTTAGATGCGGCACTATACACTAAACCACAATTTATACCAGCCTTAATAAACACGCCTTTTACAATATTAAAAACTTCGGATATTGAAGAGATCCCTTTGCTTAATTTAATTGATGATAACCAATTAGTAAAATACAAAAGCGCCACACACCCAGCAGATACTGGTAAATTTAAAAACACAAATGTGTGTGTAATTATTTTAGAAAGTTTTTCGAAAGAATACACGGGAATAAGTAACCGTAAAAGCTACACTCCTTTTTTAGATAGCTTAATGAAAAAATCATTAGTATTTACAAATGCTTATGCAAATGGTAAAACTTCTATTGATGGTATACCTGCAATATTAGCATCAATACCAAATTTTATGGAGCGCCCTTACATTAACTCGGCCTATAGCAATAATAATATTGAAACTTTACCAAGCTTATTAAAAACTAAAAATTATTACTCGGCCTTTTTTCATGGTGGCACCAACGGCACAATGAATT
Organism: Bacteroidota bacterium; assembly: GCA_043718985.1. Lineage (GTDB taxonomy): Bacteria > Bacteroidota > Bacteroidia > B-17B0 > Aurantibacillaceae > UBA4416. Next base: position 31,041 of record JAYSUQ010000130.1, read on the forward strand.
TTAATTCGTTTGCTAAAATTGCAAGTTTTGATGATTATTTTGGTCGTACCGAATACAATAATGATATTGATTACGATGGGCAATGGGGCATTTGGGACGAACCCTTTTTACAATATATGGTTAAAAAAATATCGCAATTTAAACAACCATTTTTTACTTCTGTATTTACTTTAAGTTCGCACAATCCTTATTTAGTTCCTAATAACTTTAAAAATAAATTTGATAAAGGTAGTTTAGAAATACACGAAAGTGTTGGCTATGCCGATTACGCGTTAACCCAATTTTTTAACCAAGCAAAAAAACAACCCTGGTTTAAAAATACATTGTTTATTATTACTCCCGATCACACAAGCATATCTAACGACGCGTTTTATGCAAACCCAATTGGGCAATACAACATACCTATTTTATTTTATAAAGAAAATGAATTTACTGGTACATCACATAAAACTGTTGAACAAATTGATATTTTACCTTCTGTTTTAGATTATTTAAATTTTGATAAACCATACTATTCGATGGGAAATAGTGTTTTTAGTGCAACTAATAAACCAGCCATCCATTACACAAACTCAACATACGAGTTAGTAATGGATAGCTTATATTACCAAATTAATAATTACAAAATAACTAATGTGTTTAATGTTTTGCACGATAGTTTACTTAAAATACCATTACTAGGTAAATACTTAGCAAACGAAACCAAAATTTTAAATTACACAAAAGCATTTACTCAAATTTATAACAACGATTTAAACAATAACACAACCCGATTTATTGATACAAAAAAATGACCTATTTATTTAAAAAAAATAGATAAAGCATTTTACTAATATAAAATATTAATTAAAAAATGAAACATTACGATTTAATAGTTATTGGTGGTGGCCCAAGCGGTTATGCAGGTGCAATGCGAGCGCTCGATTTTAAAAAGAAAACTTTATTAATTGAAAAAAAACGAATTGGTGGAGCGGGAGTTTATGATGGAGTATTAACATCAAAAACATTGTGGGAACTTTCTCAAAAAGTATCATCAATAAGAGAAATGATCCCTAATTATCAAATTAATTACGACGATATTGTAAAAACATTAAAAGAATCGGTATTTGAACGAAAAACACAAATGACTGTTCACTTGCAATTATTACATAAACAACAACCCGAGTTATTTGAATACGATAAAGGCACAGCATCTTTTATAGATAAAAACACCTTGTTAATTACTAAAGAAGATGGGACAACTAAAAAAGTATCAGCCGATAATATTTTAATTTGTACTGGTAGTAGGCCACGTTATTTGCCTCATATTACCATCGACGAAAAAAACATTATGACCAGCGATGGTGTTAAAAATTTAACCGAGTTACCCAAAAGTATTGTAGTGCTTGGTGCAGGGGTTATTGGTTGCGAATTTGCTACTATTTTTAGTAACATAGGGCAAACAAAAGTTTATTTAATTGATAAAGCCGATCGTATTTTACCATTTGAAGATGATGATGTTGCTAAAGTTGTAAGCGATAGTTTAGAACAACAAGGTGCTACTATACACCACGGTGCAACTTTAAAACGAATGGATATTGTAAATAATAAAGTAGAGTACGAACTCGAATACAAAGATGGGACTTCTGAAATTATTAACGTTGATAAAGCATTAGTATCTGTTGGGCGTGTAGCAAATGTTGAAAATATTGGCTTAGAAACTGTTGGTGTAAAATTAAATGAGCGTGGCAGTATTTGGGACGATGATACCCAAACAAACATTAGTAACATTTATGTAGCAGGCGATGCAACCACCGAAATGGCTTTAGTTAATGTTGGAGAACGCGAAGCGCGCCATGCTGTTGTGCGTATGTTTGGCCCAACAATAAAACCATTATCTTATTTAAACATAAGCACCATTATGTTTTTAAACCCAGAAGTTGCAAGCGTTGGTATGAGCGAGCAAGACTTAAATAAAAAAGGTATTGCACATAAAGTAGTTAAGTTAGATTATAGTACCAATGCACGTGCAATTGCAATGCGAAAAACAAAAGGATTTTTTAAAATTATTGTTACCAATGATAACGGCATGCGTATTTTAGGTATGCGAGCTGTTGGTGAGCACGCGAGTTCGGCCATACAAGCTGTAGCTTATTTAATGCACACCAACCAAGGCATACGAGATTTGGCTGATATGATGCACCCACACCCAAGTATTATTGAGGGCATACAAGAATGTTTACGCATGTTGTTAGGAAAATCTATTTATAAATCATCGGTATTTAAAGATAAATTAAAATGTTTTATATGCGAAAACGGTGTATGTACACCTACCGAAACATTACTAGGAAGTTAAACTCTTTTATAAAAACTAATGAAAAAACTTTTTTCGGCACTAAAATATACCACCAATTATAAAAAACAAGCAGGTTTAAATATTATTTTTAATATACTATTTTCAATTTTTTCAGTTTTTTCAATTTCATTAACAATTCCTTTTTTAGAATTAATTTTTAAAAAAGATATGCTCGAATATCAAACAATTGTTAACCAAGGTTTGCCAATTTTAAACTTTAATGTAAAAAGTATAACAGATTGGGCTTACTTTAAAATGTCGGCAATTATAATAAACGAAGGCAAATCGCAAGCATTGTTTTTAATTTGTTTAGTTGTTTTTATTGCTACATTTTTTAAAAACTTATCGCGCTATTTAGCAATGTTTTTTTTAGCGCCAATTCGTAACGGAGTTGTTAAAGATTTACGAAACAAAATGATGCAAAAATCATTATCTCTACCATTATCTTATTTTAGTGATGAGCAAAAAGGAGATATGATGAGCCGCATGACAACCGACGTACTCGAAATTGAATGGTCGATAATGCAAACCCTCGAACTTATTTTTAGAGAACCTATTATAATTATTACATCATTACTTACCTTAATATTTATAAGCCCATATTTAACATTATATGTTATGTTACTATTACCAATTGCGGGTTTAGTAGTTGGTTTAATAGGTAAAAGTTTAAAACGAAGGGCAACAAAAGGTAAAGAGGTTTTTGGCCAATTATTTAGCATAATGGAAGAAACCCTTGGAGCACTTAAAGTTATAAAGGCATTTACAGGTGAGCAACACATTCAAAAAAAATTTGAAACGGTAAACGAAAAATATAATAACATATCAATTGGTTTATATCGTAGGGGCGATTTAACATCGCCAATTAGCGAAACAGTTGTGTTAGGTGTGTTACTTGCAATTTTATTTATTGGCGGTAATATGGTTTTTAATGGAACAGGCGCTTTATCGGGCGCTGCATTTTTAGGATACTTTGCTGTTGCATCGCAAATTGTACCTCCCATAAAACAAATAACATTAGCGTATAATAACATTCAAAAAGGTTTAGCTTCCGAAGAGAGAATTAATAAAATATTAGATGCGAAAAATCCTATTGTAAACTTACCAAATGCAACAATTATAGGTGATTTTAATACGTGTATTGAATTTAAAGAGGTATCGTTTGCGTATAAAAAAGGTGATGAAGGTTATGTTTTAAAAAACATAAATTTATTAATACCAAAAGGAAAAACAATTGCACTGGTTGGGCAAAGTGGTAGTGGTAAAACAACTTTAGCCGATATGATACCCCGTTTTTATGATACAGATTTAGGAGATATTTTAATTGATGGCATAAGCTTAAAACAATTAAATATTGAAAGTTTGCGTAAACTAATTGGTGTTGTTACACAAGAAAGCGTTTTATTTAACGATACAATTGAAAATAATATTGCATTTGGGTTAGATATGTTTGATACAGAAAAAATTATGGTTGCTGCAAAAATTGCTAATGCACACGATTTTATAATGCAACAACCAAATGGTTACCAAACAAATATTGGCGATAGAGGTGCTAAGTTAAGTGGCGGGCAACGCCAACGAATTAGTATTGCACGCGCAATTTTAAAAAATCCTCCAATTTTAATTTTAGATGAGGCTACAAGTGCTTTAGATACTGAAAGCGAACGATTAGTGCAAGATGCGTTAACTAATTTAATGAAAAACAGAACAAGTATTGTTATTGCACACCGCTTAAGTACAATTATCAATGCAAATCAAATTTGTGTAATTAACAATGGCGAGCTAATAGAAATGGGGTCGCACAACGAACTGTTATTAAACAATGGAGTTTATAAAAAACTTTTTGAAATGCAAAGTTTTAAATAAAATCGTTATTATTAATTGTTTTTTACAATACAATTGCAATAGGCTCTGCAACATTAGCTTTAATTACATTGCGATAAATGTGCGAATCGAAAATATGACGACGAGCAAAACGGGCAATGTTAGGGGCACTTATAAATTTATTGTAAGTGTTTTTTTGCACCGAAAAAAATTCATAAATACTGCCATCAAAAAAAGTTATTTTTAATGTTGTGCCTTTATATATAAATTCGTTAATACCCGATGTTGTAGTTGTTTGGGTATAATCTTCAATTGTTGTAGCGTGTGTTTCGGGCGATATACTAACCAAAAAATGATAGGCTTCAATAATTTCTTTACTTTTAACTTCGGCTTGTTCTTTAGCTGCGTTGTTTTCGGTAAATTTATCGGGATGAAATTCTTTCATTAAATTACGGTAAATTGATTTTAACTCGGCAAGGGTTGCTTGATTTGTTATGCCAAATGTTTTTCGGTGATCAACTATACGACGCATTTTTGTTTGTTTTAAGTTATTTTTTATCGGGCGCAAATATAGGTATAAGTTTTAAGCAATTATATAAATAGTTAGCATTGCTAAATCCGTTAGCGATTGTAGCCGATATCCTTTTTATTAAAAAGGCAAAAGCAAAGCATAAAAAGATAAAGGCAAAAAGCGCGGCCCAAAGGGAACGGCCAAATTAAAATAAATTTAAAATCCTTTTAAGTTAATATCGTTACCATTTATTAATGTTACGTGTTTGCCCATTTTTTTTTGTATTACCTTAAAGTGATGCTCTTCTTCGGGGCAAATTAACGAAATGGCATTTCCCGAGGCTTCTGCCCTACCCGTGCGCCCTATGCGATGCACATAATCTTTTGGCGAGCGTGGTAATTCGTAATTAATAACATAGGGTAAAAATTTAATATCAATACCCCTGGCCATTAAATCGGTGGCTACTAATACTTTTACTTTACCCGTTTTAAATAAGTGTAATGATTCGGTACGTGTTTCTTGACTTTTTTTACTGTGTACCGCAAAAGCATCAATACCATTTTGATTTAATTTAAGTGCAACGGCATCAGCCCTATGAACTGAAGAAGTAAACACCAATACTTGTTTTATTTTTTGTTCGCGAATAATATATCGTAATAAAGGCCCCTTTTTTTCTTCTGAAATTAAATAGGCAAATTGTTTAATTAAATCAAAATTATCAATTTCTTGCTCAACCTTTACAACAACTGGGTTTCGCAAAAGGCTTTTGTTTATATTGTTTAAATCATCACTTAACGTGGCCGAAAACAATAAGTTTTGTCGTTTTTTAGGTAATAATGCAAACAATTGTGTCATTTCATCCTTAAATCCCAGATTTAACATTTTATCGGCTTCATCTAACACTAATTGTTTAACTGCAGATAAGGAAACAGCATTTTCGGAAATAAGTTCTAATAAACGCCCTGGTGTTGCAACTAAAATTTCGACACCTTGTAAGCCAATCATTTGTGGGTTTATAGATACGCCACCAAAAACAGCTAATGTTTTAATGGGAACGGTTAAATTAATTGATAAATTTTTAAAAACTTCGCAAACCTGTACTGCCAATTCGCGGGTTGGCACTAATACCAATGCTTTTATGTGCCTATTTTTTGATGAGCCTCCATTTTGTAATTGTTGTAATATTGGTAATACATAACTAGCCGTTTTACCCGAACCTGTTGGCGCAATGCCTAAAATATCGTTTCCGTTTAAAATAGCTGGTATCGCATCTTTTTGAATAGGATAAATTTGAGAGAATTTTTGTTGCGCAATTGCTTGTAATAATTGAGGTGATAAACCAAGTTGTGAAAACGGCATACTTATTTATTTTAGTGTTGGTAATGGTATAAAACAAAAAAGCATTCGCTTATGCGAATGCTTTTTTGATATTAGCTTAGGCTAAATATTAGTGTTTTTTTCCACCTTTAGCAGCAGCAGCAACTGAATCAGCAACACGTGCAGAATCCATTTTAGCAGCTTCAGCAGCAGCAGTAGCAGCAGCAGCAGCTTCAGCTTCTGCAACTTTAGCTAAAGAATCAGCTTGAACTTGAGCAACTGCAGCAGCAGAGTCAGCCATAGCTTTTTCACGAGCTTCCATTTCTTCTTTAGAAGGTCCACAAGATACAAATGCAACTGATAATGCAGCTACAGCAACGATAGATAATACTTTTTTCATTTTTTTAGTTTTGTTAAGTGTTTTTAATTGGATGCAAAAATACATCTTTTTTTGAATTTCAAATAAAAAAATAAAAATAAGTGCATTATTTTATTAACATTTTACTTGTTAATTTCTTAATTTTAAACTAATACGCATAACTTTACAAGCTATGTATAAACTATTATTAAAACCATTATTATTTAAATTAAACCCCGAAAAAGCGCATTATTTAACGTTTGATATCTTAAAATTATTGGCGGGGAATAGTATTGGCAAGCGCTTATGCCAATTAATTTACGGTTTTAATAACCCAAAACTCGAAAAAAAATTATTTGGATTAACCTTTAAAAACCCAGTTGGCCTGGCTGCAGGTTTAGATAAAGATGCTAAGGTTTTTAATGAACTATTGAGCCTTGGCTTTGGTTTTATAGAAATAGGTACGCTTACCCCAAAATCACAACTAGGTAATGATAAACCTCGCTTGTTTAGATTACCAAATGATGAGGCTTTAATTAACCGCATGGGTTTTAATAATGAGGGCGTTGATGCTGCTGTTGAGAGATTAAAAAACCGAACCTTAAATTGTATTATTGGAGGTAATATTGGCAAAAATAAAACCACCCCAAATGATGAGGCTATTAATGATTATGCCTATTGTTTTAACGCTTTATTTAATGTGGTTGATTATTTTGTAGTAAACGTGAGTTCACCCAACACGCCTAATTTACGCGAATTACAAGATAAAAAACCATTAACCAATTTATTAAATCATTTACAAACAATTAATAATGCCAAGCCTAAGCGCAAACCACTATTACTTAAAATAGCACCCGATTTAACAAACTCGCAATTAGATGATATTATTGAAATTGTAGCTTTAACAAAAATTGATGGCATTGTGGCAACCAACACAACCATTGCCCGCCAACCATTAACTTATGCAAAAACGGAGATTGATGCCATTGGTATGGGCGGTTTAAGTGGTAGGCCTTTAAACAAACGTAGTACCGAAGTAATTGCGTATTTAAAAACAAAATCAAATAACGCTTTCCCAATAATTGGAGTTGGTGGCATACACAGCCCACAAGATGCTATTGATAAACTTAATGCTGGAGCCGATTTATTGCAACTTTATACTGGATTTATTTATGAAGGTCCTAGTTTAATTAAACAAATTAATAAGGCAATTTTAAAAAACTAATAATGGCATTTTTTTAGGTTTTCAGTTATTTACAAATTAAAATTATAGGAAAATCTTAATACTAAAATTACTTAATGGAAATACAAGATAATTCATATAAAATTTGGTTAGAGGGTATTAAACAAAAAATACGTTCGGCTCAGTTAAAGGCAGCCGTTGCCGTTAATTCACAGATGTTGGAAGTGTATTGGGAATTAGGTAAAGAAATTGTAAAAAAGCAAAATGATTCTCAATGGGGCGATTCTATCCTTGACAAACTTTCAATTGATTTAAAGATGAATTTCCCAAGTACTAATGGATTTTCTAAACGTAACTTATATGCTATTAGGCAATGGTATATATTTTACAGTCAGCAATTTACAATTGTGCCACAAGCTGTGGCACAATTGCCTTGGGGTCACAATAGGCTTATTATATCAAAAACAAAAGATGTTGATTCTGCCTTATTGTATGCACAAGCAACGTTAAAAAATAGTTGGTCTAGAGATCAATTAGAAATACAAATTAAAAACAACTATATTTTATCAAAAGGTAACGCAATAACAAATTTTAGCAACACTTTACTGTCACAACAATCTCAATTAGCTTTAGAAACAATTCGTAATCCATATAATTTCGATTTTTTAGGATTAGAAGAAGACGCATTAGAAAGAGAAATTGAAAATGCAATGGTAAAACATATTACTCAATTTTTATTAGAAATGGGTAAAGGCTTTGCTTTTGTTGCAAAACAATACAATATTGTAGTTAGTGATAATGATTACTATATTGATTTGCTTTTTTATCATCTTCATTTACGTTGTTATATAGTTGTAGAGCTAAAGGCGGGTAAATTTAAGCCTGAATACGCAGGTAAGTTAAATTTTTATCTTTCAGCAATTGATAGTAAATTAAAACACAAAACCGACAATCCAAGTATTGGTTTAATATTATGTAAATCAAAAGATAAAATAGAGGCAGAGTATGCTTTACGCGATATTAAAAAGCCCATTGGCATTAGTGAATTTAATTTAACACAAGCATTACCAAAAGAGTTTGAAAGTGAATTGCCAACAGTTGCAGAACTTGAAAGTCAATTGAATAAATATAACAATGATACAAACTAAATTTGCACTCTAAAAAAATTACTCTGCATATTTTAATATTATACTTATGAAAATAATTGAATGTCCGCGCGATGCAATGCAAGGTATAACAGAATTTATACCAACCCAATTAAAAGCAAACTATATAAATACGTTATTAAAAGTTGGTTTTGATACTATTGATTTTGGAAGTTTTGTATCGCCAAAAGCCATACCGCAATTAATTGATACAGCCGAAGTTTTAAATAAATTAGATTTAAGCAGTACTAAAAGTAAATTGTTGGCTATTATTGCCAATACACGAGGCGCACAAGATGCCTGTAACTTTGAAGAAATAAACTACTTAGGTTTTCCTTTTTCAATTTCCGAAACGTTTCAGCAACGTAATGCCAACTCTAGCATTGCACAAAGTTTAGTGCGTGTTGAGGAAATACAAAATTTATGTGTTACTCATAAAAAAAAGTTAGTTGTTTATATCTCAATGGCTTTTGGTAACCCTTACGGCGATTTATGGAATAGTGATATTGTAATTAATTGGACAAATAAATTATCTCAATTGGGTGTAAAAACCATTGCCTTATCAGATACAATAGGTGTTTCTAATCCTGAAAATATTAATTATTTATTTTCGAATATAATACCCGAGTTTAAGCACATTGAAATTGGTGCTCATTTACACTCTACTAAACAAAAAGCAAACGAAAAAATTGATGCGGCTTACAAAAGTGGTTGTAAGCGTTTTGATGTTGCTATACACGGCTTTGGTGGTTGCCCTATGGCTACCGATGAGTTAACAGGCAATTTAGCTACCGAAGATTTAGAATTTTATTTTAACACAAATAACATTTCGCTCAATTTAAATAAACCGCAGTTAGATATTGCTTATGCCGAAAGTTGGAATGTATTTAATAAATACCATTAACGTTTTGCGGC
>JAYSUQ010000014.1:0-2434 GCA_043718985.1 Bacteroidota bacterium
ACAAAACATAATTATGCCGAACAAACAAGATGCGACCTGTAAACAAAGGGATACAAAGAACCTATCGCTTAAAATTTAAAACTTTCGGACGGCTGTGTAGTTAAACATCAAAATTAAATTTATTGCTATTTAAATTTTGTTATTAAAATACAAATATATATTTTTGCAATCTTAAAATCTGATTTAAATTTCAGATTGCTCCTATAGCTCATTCGGTTAGAGCAACTGACTCATAATCAGTAGGTGCCTGGTTCGATTCCAGGTGGGAGCACTTTTAAAAAACGTAACCCCTTAATTATTAGTAGTTAAGGGGTTTTTATTTGGTGTATTAGCCCGCATTTAGCCCGCAACGTACTAAAACTAAATTGTAATAAACAAAAAAAGCGGGATTTAATCCGCTTAAATTGAAATTAGTATTTGTTTTTTTCAGGTTAGCCATTCAGTACCCCTTTTTTTTATTTAAATAATTAAATAAAAAATATTTTACTTAGCTACAACTTGAGGTTGTGCTGGCACAGTAACGGTTACAATAGTTGCTAAACCAGCTTTAGCTTGCACGTGGTTAGGGTTAAGTTTTAAACACTCTTCCCAATAAATTTTTGCTTTGCCATAATCTTTCTTTTGATAGTAAGCGCCACCTAAATTATAAAACCCCTCAGGATTTAATTTATCTAAAATAATAGTTTTACGCAGTTCGTAAATAGCACTATCTAACTGGCCGCGTTGTGCTTTTTGATAGCCACGGTTTAATAAATCGTTATAAAAAACAATGTAGTAATTTTTTAAGTATGGATTATTTGGATATAGTTTTTCGGCTTGTTTCCAGTAATATAACGCATCTCTATCGCGCCCTAATTGGTAACTACCTAAGCCCAAATTTAAATAACCATTAACATAACGAGGGTGTAACTCAATGGCGTGTTTTAAATACTTTAGCCCTTTTTCTAAAAATGCTACACGTTTTTTCTGAAAAGCTTTTGCATCTACCGAGTCAACATGATAGGTTTCAATAGAGCCTATTTTTGGTTTTAATTTTTGGCCAAATTTTTCAGAAAACGTGTAGTTAGGGTTTTCTTGGCCTGGTAACAAGCTTAAATCTTTTAATTGTATTAATGAGGTATCGTACGGATTATCAACGTAAGTTTTAGTGCTCGATAAATCGATGTAACGAGCACCAGCATTACCCAAAATTAATACCGAATTTGGCATCGTTTCAACATCTTTTAAAAATAACGAAATATCGTTTTTCCAATCCCAGTTGCGCTCCCAAGTTTTGCAGCCATATAAAAATGTTACTACACAAACCACCGTTAAAAATACAGCACGTTTAACACCAAAGCCAATGCTATTAGGTAATTTATCAAAACCTTTTAAAATAAACCACGCCAATGCTATAACAAAACCAATAGATGAGTGAAATATTAAACGCTCACCCATTGTGGCGCCAATATCCATTAAAATATTACCAATCATTAATAAAAATGCAAAATAAGTAGCAATGGCAAAACCTAAAATGTGCTTACGCAACACTAATTTAAAGCCAGCAAAAGCTAATGCAATGTGTAATATAATTGATGCTATACTATCAATACTTGTAAAATGACGGTACTCGATTGTATTGTACGAATAATCGGATGATAATGGGTGTGGAAAAATACATAACTGTAAGTATTTTAATAATACATATGCTTTCGACATTAGTTTTTCTTCGCCAGTAGCTAATAAATAAGGATTATTTAAAATTTCGGTATCAGGCACACCTGGTTTTAATTTAACAGCTACTAAACGCATACCTAAATAAAATAAGGTAATAAAAAATAACCACGCCATTAATGTTCCAAAATCTTTACGTTTATTGTTGCCTAATAAAAATACGCCAACAATTAAAAACACAAACGGAAACAACCAATACGATGTACTTGCAATTTGCCCTGGGCGTAACTTAACATCAATGTTTTGTTTTACTTTAAGCATAACTAATGCGCAAAAAACAAACGCTCCAAATAAGTATAAGGCACGTTTAAATTCGGGCGTTTTACTAAACTTTTTTAAATCGGTTACATCAAAATCTATTTTACCAAAAACATATAACGCAACTGGCAAAAGTCCAATTAACATTACAGCATATTCTTTTGATAAGAGTGCTAATAAAAAGTTAATACAAGCCCACACTAAGGTTTTAGTTTTTCTATCTTCCATGTATTTAAAGGAAAAAAAGAAGGTGGTTGATATAAATATTAATGAAAAAATCTCATCTCTACTTTTAACATTTGCAATAGCTTCGGAATGCACAGGGTGAGCTAAAAAAAGCAATGCCGCTAAAAACGCTAAATCGTGATTATCTTTAAAAATATAATTTCTAAAAAATAAAAATAATAATACAACACCTAATGCAAAGGTAATTATATTTACAAAATGTCTTATTTCGGCACCT
>JAYSUQ010000131.1:0-4458 GCA_043718985.1 Bacteroidota bacterium
TTCTATTTGAAACGATAGTGTAACGTTTTGCGGGTTAGTTAATTTATAGTTATTTAACCAATCCATAACTGGGGTATAAAATTTATTAATGTTTTCGGGAATAGATATTCCTTTTACTAATAAATTGCCATTAGTGTTAAAATCTAATAGTGGTGTTTCGTCTGTTTCTTTAAAAAGTAAATTTTCCATTTTGTGCAAATTAAATTATTTAATTGTAAAACCTAGTACCGTAATATCGTCTGTTTGTGCAAAGTGCCTTTTATGTGAATTTATTTTATGTTCTAACTGTTGTTGTTGTTCACTTACTGGTAATTGCTTAATCGATTCTAATATTTCAAAAAATATTTTTTTACTTAAGCGTTTGTATTTTTCGCCGCCTAATTGATCTTGGTATCCATCAGAAAATAAATAAATTTTATCGCCTGCAATTACATTAATTTCATTTTCTTGAAAATCAACGGCATCAGTTTTAAAATCGCCAATTGGCGATGGTGTTCCTTTTATAATTATTTGCTCATCGCCTCTAAACATAACTAGGCCTTGGCCTGCACCAGCGTGTGTAATTTTTTTAGTTGTATTATCAATAAAGCAAATAGAGAGTTCCATACCATCGCGCACTAACTCAACCGAGTTTTGGTTTAGCATATCAAACATTGCCCTATCTAATATTTTTAATAAAATACTCGGTGATGTTATTTTGTTTTCGAGAATAATTTTTTGAATTAAACTTATACCTAACAACGTTAAAAACGACCCTGGTACTCCGTGGCCTGTACAATCGCCAACTGCTATTACGGTGTAATTATTAATGTGTTCTATCCAATAAAAATCGCCACTTACAAAATCGCGAGGTTTATAATAAATCATTAAATCTTTTACTGGAGCATTTATATTTAAATTTTTTGGCAGTATAGATTGTTGTATGTTTTGTGCATAACGTAAACTATCTGTAATGTCTTTATTTTTATCTACCAATAAATGTTGTAGTGTAATTTGCTTAACAGTAGTTGCTAAAATTGATGCTAGGTTTTCGAGCGTATTAACTTCTTCGGCAGTAAGGTTATAAGTTTCAGAAAAGAAAACGTTTAAGGTGGCTATTAATTCGGTAGCGTATAATATTGGCACTACTATGTACGATTTTACACCAAGTTCTATTTGTTGCTCATCGCTTTTCGATTTTAATGGCTGTGATATTAAATCGGCTTCAATAAAAATTTCGCCTTGTTTTGAGTATTCGTAACTTTTAATGTCTGTTAAAGGATATTTTTCCGTTACTAATTCTTCGTTTTTTATATAATGCCCAACCAAATTATTTTTTTTATCATCGAGGTTTAATAACGAAACGTATAAACAATTACGGTATTTATTTTTAATTAAATTTAATGCGTAACGTGTAATATCGTTAATTGATGTGGCATTAATTAAATTACTTTTAATTTCGTTTTGAAATTCTAAATTAGTTGAGTGTTTTTTTAATTGCCTGCGACTGTTTTCTAGTTCTAAGTCTCTTTGTTTTTTATCGGTAATGTCTGAACAGATGCCAGAGCTTTTTACAATTTTGCCTTCAATATTTTTTATTCCAAACGATTTTTCGAGTATCCACTTAACGTTATCTTTATCTTTATCTTTTATTCGGTATTCTACTTCATAAAAACCAACGGTTTCAATTAGTTGGTGGGCTTCAATAATTTTGTGTTTATCTTCTTCAAAAATATAGTTTTCCCAAAAATTGTTGGTATCATAAAATTGTTGTGGTGTTACACCTAATATTTTTTCGCTCGATGGGCTTATGTAATCTATTTTATAGTTTTCTAAATCGTATAACCAAAACACATCGTCAATGGTTTCGTTTAGTTGTCTAAAATTACTTTCGCTTAAAAACACAGCGTCTTCAATTTTTTTCAACTTTTCGGCTTCTTTATAACTTGCAATTAAATCCGATACCGACCTCAAAAAGGTTTCATCTTCAATAGTCCACTGTTTGTAATCGTTAATTGTTTCGCAACACAAAACCCCAGCCAACTCGCCATTATAGCGTATGGGTACATCTAACAACGATTTAATGTTAAATGTTTTACTGTAGCTCTCAACAAATTCAATTGTATTTTCGTTATTATTTATATCGTTAACTAACAACGCAATGCCTTTATTTATGGCGTTAAAATAAATTGGGAAATCGTTTTTTTGCAGTGTTATTACTCTCGATTTTATTTGATTAACACTATCTAAAATATTGGTGCAATACAAACTTTTGTTGTCCATTTCCCAAACACTTATTCTTTCGATATTCAAACTTAAAGCTGTATCAGCAATAATTTCGTTAATAGCATTGTTTAATGAGGCATAACTTGAGTATGGCTTTAATGAATATTTCATTAAAAGAGTGTTGTACTTTTTAACTTTTTCTTCTTTTAGTTTAACGTCAGTTATATCATAATCTACCGATATAAAATGGGTAAAATTATTTTGATCGTCAAATACTGGATCAATGTACAAACGTGTCCAATAAGGTGTGCCCGATTTTTTATAGTTAATTAACTCCACCTGAACTGATATTTTTTTAGCAACTGCATTTGATATTATATCTTGTGCTTGTTTATCTGTTTCTTTTCCTTGCAATAATTGGCTGGTGTTTTTACCTACAACTTCTTCGTAGGTATATTCGGTTAAATCGGTAAATGCTTTGTTTACCCAAACAATGTTTTCTTCTTTATCGGTTATTATAATTGAGTTGGTTGTTTTTTCGGCAACTAATGATAGTTGTTGCAATTGCACTTCACTTTTTTTCTTATCGGTTATGTTGCGAGCCAACGATTGAAACATTAAGCTGTTATCGTTAGTAATATTAAGTTTTACGTTTTGGCCTAACCAAGCTACATCTTCATTGTTAATAATAACCCTAAATTCAAAATACGAGTTTTTTGTTTTTTGTTTTTTTTGATTTAAATAAAACGCATAAACCTTTCTTTTATCTTCGGGCAAAATAACATCTGTAAAGGGTTTTCCAATTAAATCATCGGCCTTACATTTAAAAAATGTGCACATGTACTCGTTCACATAATTAAATTTACCAACCTCATCGGTTGTGTAAATAATATCGGTAGCGTTTTCTAAAATATGTTTGTATTTATCTTCTAATACTTTTCGGTCGTCAATATCTCTAACAATTGCCTGAAAACCGACAGGCTCGTTTTTGTCGTTGTAAGATAACGTTACGTTTTGCCCAACCCATTTGTTTAGTCCTTGCTTAGTAATTACCTGAAACTCGTAATAAGAACTTTTTATATTATTAATTAATTGTTTTTTATAATAAACAACCATTTTTCGTTTAAATTCTGGGGCTATAATTTCGGTAAAGTGTTTATTAATAACATCTACTTTATCATAACCAAGTATTTTAATCATCGAGTCATTTATATACACAAAATTTCCTAACACATCGGCAGTATAAATAATATCGCCAGCATTTTTTAATATGTACCCGTAGCTTTCTTCTAAGTTTTTTTGCTTTGTTATATCGGTAATAATTTCAATTTGCTTTTCAATATTTCCATCTGCATCATTAATAATGGTGTTATTTATTAAAAACCATTTTGCTTTGCCCGATTTTGTGTACTGCAAAATTTCGGTTACTTCGTTTAAAAAATGTTCGTTTGTTATTTTTGTTTTTAGGTTCGTATTTGTTTCTGAACCCGAAAATAATTCGATTGGGCGCTTACCTATTATTTCGGCTAAAGTATATTCCGATATGTTTTCGAAGCCTGCGTTACACCAAATAATTTTACTGTATTTATCGGTAATTACAACACCATTTGTAACATTTTTAGCTACTATTGATAGTTGCTCGAGCTCTTGTTTTTGTTGCAATTCGGTTGTAATATCTTTACCAATACTTAATAAATATTTACCTTCAATAACACTATCTTGGCAACTAAGATGTATGATTTTACTTTCGCTATTTGTTACTTCTAAATTATAATTAGTTGGCTTGTTATTGATGATAGTATTTTTAATTCCTAACCTTACTTCATCTTTTTGTTGAGGCGATAATTTTTTTAATATCCAATAACCTTCGCCTAAAAATTGATTTGATTGATAGCCAAATGCTTTTTGCAAATAAGGGTTTGTATAAACAACGTTACCAGTGTTATCAAACACAATTACAAATGCCTCTGAGTTTTGTAAAATTTTATCCGAAAACAACACCTTTTCTAATTTTTTGCGCTCGAGGTATTGTATGGTAAATACTGTTATAAATATTTGTATAGATGCCGATACTAACAAAGAAACATTTTGAGGATTTGCAGTAGAGAAATTAATTGCTAAAAAAACTGCTAAAAAAATAAATAGGGTAAAAATAAATGTGCTTTTAATATCTCTAAAAATTAAAATACAAAACAAAAATAAAATAGAGTCTTCAATTATTAATGGATAGGCTAAATTATTTTGAGATAATTT
>JAYSUQ010000132.1:0-4427 GCA_043718985.1 Bacteroidota bacterium
AAAACGTCTTGCAAAATGTCATTTGTCAAATCTTGGTCTTTCACTCTTTTTAAAATGAAGTTTCTCAACTCGTTTTTATGCTCTTGCCAAAGTGCAGGAACATCACAATTCGTCTTTATTTCTTTTTGCATTGTCATTGTAACGATGTGTCTTTTAGGGTTGCCGATAACGTTTTGCGGCTATGACTTGTGCGACGTTTGGAACACTTGTCTGCCGAAATGTTGCTACAAAGATAAAGTTTGTTTGCCATTTGCAAAGAAAAATAAATAAATTTCCCGAAGGGACAAATTTTGCAAATGCTTGTACAAATGCGAGCATAAGTTATAGCCGGTGTTAGCTGCTGGCAATTTTTTTAACTTTATTCAATTATAGCTTGAGATAAATCTGAAACTAATTTATCAATTCCACTTTCCCAATTAAGTCCAACTATGTTTAATAAACTTGGACAATAGTCATAAACTTGCTTCTTGTCTATTCCGGCCCAAACTGGTAAAATTAGTTTCTCGTTTTCAATAATTTGTCTTGTAAATATTGAGTTAAATTCCGTTTTAATCCAACCATTATTATTTAAAAAATTAGGTGTTAATATTAATATACACTTCCTACATTCCTTAATACCCTTCTCAATACTTTCACGAAGGTTGTCACCAACT
Organism: Bacteroidota bacterium; assembly: GCA_043718985.1. Lineage (GTDB taxonomy): Bacteria > Bacteroidota > Bacteroidia > B-17B0 > Aurantibacillaceae > UBA4416. The sequence continues at coordinate 654 of JAYSUQ010000132.1, forward strand.
TTTAATGAATATTCATCGTACCAGACTGAGCAATCCATTTGTTGAAGCTTTATTGCAATAGGACGTGCAATGTTCTCCTTATCTCTACTATCGTGGCTAATAAATGCTAAAGGCTTTTCATCAATTGATCTTTGCTTGCAAAAGTCTAATGATCTAAATTGTGTATTAAAATTTAAACTCTTACCAAACTCTTTTATTTCATATATCTCTGCTGATGAGAGTTGAGTTTCTGAGTATAAAAAAACTCTACCATGAAAACCAACTTCAGACATTTTCATTTCAGATTCTCCCGGAAATATAGCCTTAATTTCTAAAGGGTTATTGTTTTCTATTTGAATTGTCAATCCTTTCATTAAACTTGCTTTTGGCAACTTGATTTCATTACCAAAAGTCCACTCCCACTTTTCAGCTAATTTTTTTAAAAAATCAAAGAAGAATTTAACTGGCAAATTCTTGTCATAAAAATAATAACTTGTAAAAAGGCTGTTTGAGCTAAAGTCGTAACTTAAATAACCATTAAATTCATAATTAGTTTCATTAAATAATGTTTGAATATTACCACTAATCTTTAGAGTATTTCCAAAGTCCATTTCGAAGTATTCCTTAAGTGATGCCATTTGTTTTAAATTTGTAAAATGTTTGATTGCTTGCAGCTAACTGCTACTTATATGGTATTTTATTAAACCATCTATTGGCGATTTAATAATGTTACCAATTGTAAATCCTTTTTGGTTGGCGGCTTGTTGTAACAATTCTTTATAATAAAACCCAATAGAACCTACCGAGTTTATTGGTAAATCAATTGCATTAGTGTATTTAACAACTTGTGTTTCAAAAAAACAAACAAAACAATTTTTTATTAATTCTTTTATAAAACTATCATTATTGTAGGTAGCTATAAACTGGGTAACATTTGCCAAATACCTACTTGGCATAGGTTTTTTATAAACGTTTTCTAAAATAGATTCTCTATTATATCCAGCAGCTTCAAAAGCTTTTTGTAAATGAAGTGGTAAATTACCATCAAAATAATTTTGAATAAACGTTTTGCCAATATGCGCTCCACTGCCACAATCGCCAAACATAAAACCAAGTGATGGTTCGTTTTCGCAAACAGTTTGACCATCATACAAACAACTATTACTGCCAGTACCTAAAATACAGGCAATACCTTTTTGGTTACCACACAAAGCCCTTGCCGATGCCAACAAATCGTGATTAACATCTGATAAAATATTTCCAAATGATAAAAATAAGCCTTGCTTAATTACTTCAATTTTATTGGGAGTTGAGCAACCTGCTCCATAAAAATAAATATGATTAATGGTATTACTATAATTTTTAATGATAGGTAATAGTGTTGTGCTTATCTCCTCAAAAATATCTTCGCTAGTTTGAAAATAAGGATTAAAACCTTTTGTTTGAAATTGTAAAACAACTGTGTTGTTGCTTAATAAAACCCAATCTGTTTTTGTTGACCCACTATCTGCTATTAATATTGCCATATAAAAATTAAATATAATTAAAATGCCACATCATCAATATCATTTCTTCTAACAATATCTTTACTTGGCGCATCATCATCGTCCCACTTACTCGATTGAGCAATTTTTACATTTGGTTGAGATAAAAAATCAGTATTTTGTTCCATTACATTGCTACTAGCGCTTGCTGGTGAGTTATAAAAATCGGGGCTTTCGTTATAATCCAAATCGGTAAACTTGGCGTATTGCCCAATAAATTTCAAATCAACATCAACTATAGAACCATGTCTGTTTTTAGCAATAATAATTTGTGCTTTATTTTTTGTTGGTTGATTGTTTTCATCAAACTCAATACCATAATACTCTGGTCGGTAAATAAACATTACCATATCGGCATCTTGCTCAATAGCACCCGATTCACGTAAATCGCTTAGTTGAGGGCGTTTGCTACCACCTGGCCTATTTTCTACCTGTCTGCTTAATTGAGATAAAGCTATAATTGGAATTTCTAATTCTTTAGCTAACGATTTTAAACCTCGAGATATGGCCGAAATTTCTTGTTCACGATTACCCTTACTATCTGGGCCACCACTCATTAACTGTAAGTAATCAATAATAATTAGCGATATATTTTGCTGTTCTTTTAATCGGCGAGCTTTTGCTCTTAATTCAAATATAGATAAAGCGGGCGTATCATCAATATATAAAGGCGCTACCGATAATTTTTTGATGCGCTCGTTTAACTGTACAAATTCATGATTATCTAAATTTCCTTTTAATATTTTACCTTGGTCTATTTCTGTTTCTGATGAAATTAATCGTTTTACTAATTGAATAGACGACATCTCTAACGAAAAAATTGCTACAGGTTTGTTAAACTCAACTGCAGCATTTTTAGCCATAGTTACAACAAAAGCGGTTTTACCCATACCAGGCCGCGCAGCTAAAATTAATAAATCAGATCGTTGCCAGCCTCCTGTAATTCTATCTAAGGCTGTAAAGCCAGATGGAACACCTGATAAACCATCAGTTTGTTGAGCTGCTATTTCTATTTCGTTAATGGCTTGTGCAATTAACGACGTCATCCCTACAGATTGTTTACGAACATTCGAATCTAAAATTTGAAAAATATGCTGCGTTGTTGCGTCTAATAATTCAAACACATCGGTACTATCTTCGTAGGCAGTTTTTATGGTATCGGTACTAATGCGTATTAACTCGCGTTGCAAATATTTTTGTGCAACAATGCGAGCATGGGCTTCAATGTTTGCTGCCGATGCTATTCGGTTTGTTAATGATGATACATAAAACGAACCACCAACAATTTCTAATTCGCCACTTCGTTTTAATTCTTGCGTTACTGTTAAAATATCTACTGGTTCCGATTTGTTAAAGAGTGTGTAAATTGCTTTAAAAATTGTGCCATTTTGCTCTTTATAAAAACTTGCAGGCGATAGTACATCTATAACCGAACTAAGAGCATCTTTTTCTAAAAGCATGGCACCTAAAACAGCCTCTTCTAATTCAATTGCTTGGGGTTGTAGCTTCCCAATTTCGTTAGTTGGTAAAGGCGTAAATAATTTTTTGCGAGTTTTATTTGGATTTTCGAAATTTTGCATGGCTTTTTTTAGTGCGAAGGGTAAAGATGCCTATAAGTTTTTATATACTGAATTTACAAAAAATTTATCAAATTTTAAACTTTTTATAACTATGTTAATTGCGTGTTAGCCAAAAGTTAACATCAAAAATAAAAGGTTGATTATCAGCAACTAAAGTAAAATAAATGTTTATAACCTTAAATTTAAAAACAGTTTATTGTTTAAAGATTGGCTTAAATACTTATAAACAAAGTTGTAATACTAAATTAGTTATTGTTTCTCTAAAACGCCTTTTATAAAATCGGAGATTAAATAAGCAATTAGTTTCCCTGTTTTATTATCGGCTTTAATGTGCGATAGTATTGGTGCGCCCTCGGCAACGTGTAAATAAAGTGTATTTAATTGCTTGCCACATTGGTAGGCATATTGCCTAGCTTGTGTTGGCGATAGGCCACTACTTGTTTTTGCACTCGTTGGCACATTTGTAATCGCATCTAAATCTAACTCAACCCCACATTGGTTATTTTTAACAAAACCAATATTGTTATTTAATGTGTTGGTAAATGTTTTGCTTTCTCTTATAAAAACATCTTCGTAAGTAGAAAAATATAGTGAATGGTTATAATTTATAAATTCGTTTAAAACAGAGGTTGTGTTATACTGCTCGTGCATGCAAAAAACCGAATATTTAT
>JAYSUQ010000133.1:0-13057 GCA_043718985.1 Bacteroidota bacterium
CCAATGGCCAAAAATTAACCGAAAACGTTGATTATACGGTAGATTACACCTTGGGTAGAGTTAAAATTATTAACGAAAGTATTTTAAATTCGGGAGCTAATATTAAAGTAAGTACCGAAAGTAACTCGTTATTTAACATACAACAAAAAAGTTTAATGGGTACGCGTTTAGATTTTAAAGTAAACAGAGATTTAACCTTAGGAGGAACTTTTTTACGATTAAACGAAAAACCAATTTCTCAAAAAGTTAATATTGGCGATGAGCCCGTTTCAAATATTATTTGGGGTGCCGATTATAATTACAAAACCGATGTGCCATTTTTAACTCGCTTAATTGATAAAATACCATTAATAAATACTAAAGAAATGAGTAGCATAACCACTCAAGGCGAGTTTGCTCAATTAATACCAGGTAACTCCAAAGCAATTGGTAAAAATGGAAATTCATATGTAGATGATTTTGAAGGTAGCATTTCGTTAATAGATTTAAAAAGCCCAAGCGCTTGGCAAATTGCAAGTATACCGCAAGGGCAAAGCGCCTTATTTCCTGAGGCAACTGGATTTAACGAAATAAATACAGGTAAAAACAGAGCGCAATTTAATTGGTACACGATTGATCAAATTTTTCAATCGAAAGATAATAGCTCAAAGCCAGCTAATGTTATTGCATCATCATTCACAAATAACTTTATGCGTCAGGTTTTAGAAACAGAGATATTTCCAAGTAAAACCCCGGCTAATAACCAACCAGTTGTGCTTTCGGTTTTAGATTTAGCTTACTACCCAAGCGAACGCGGACCTTACAATTATGATGTAAACCCAAGCACATTAGCACACTCGAGCGGTATTTTAGCTAGCGGTAAATTACAAAACCCTAAAAGCCGTTGGGGTGGAATTATGCGCCGAATAGAAACCAACGATTTTCAGGCAGCTAATGTTGAGTACATTCAATTTTGGATGATGGATCCGTTTAACGAAGATTATAATTCGGACACTTACTCTGATATGCCAGCTAAAAACACAAACTCTTTTCCAAGCGGGCAATTGTATTTTAACTTAGGTAACATTAGCGAAGATATTTTAAAAGATGGTAAAATGTTATACGAAAATGGTATAGCAGGCGCATCTACCGCAAATGCAGGTTTACCAACGGTCGAATCTAATATTGGTCGTGTACCTGTAATTTCACCCATTTCAAACTCATTTGTTAATGATAATGGAGATAGACCTTTTCAGGATGTAGGATACGATGGATTACCTGATAGTAGCGAAACTCGAAAATTTAAAACATTTGTTACCGATATAAATTCGGTTAATGGATTAGATGCAACCGCAAAAGCAAAAGCATTGGCCGACCCGAGTACCGATAATTATAAATTTTTTAGAAGTGCTAGTGAATACGATAATTTTGGAAATGGAGATATTAATGCAAATACATTAAATAGGTATAAAAAGTACAATAATGCCGAAGGAAACTCGCCAACCGAAGCGCAATACGAAACATCTAGCATACCAAGTGCAGCAACAAACAACCCAAATATTGAAGATTTAAATAAAGATAATACCCTAAACGAAATTGAAAATTACTACCAATATAAAGTAGATATATCTAAAGATCAGATAGACCCAACCAACGTTGGGCATAATCATATTGTTAACGTTACCGATGGAACTGCAACGGTTGATGGAATAACTAAAACAGTAAAATGGTATCAATTTAAAATTCCTGTAAATGAGTTTGAGCAATCTATAGGAAATATTGAAGGCTTTAACTCAATACGTTTTATGCGTGTGTTTATGAAAGGTTTTGATAAACCAGTTGTTTGTCGTTTGGCTCGTTTTGAGTTAGTGCGAAGCGATTGGCGAAAATACGCTTACGATTTATTAAAACCAGGTGAGTACATTGCAAATGACGATAATACCACAACGTTTGATGTATCGGGTGTAAGTTTACAAGAAAACGGAACAAAAACTCCTGTAAATTATGTGTTGCCTCCAGGCATTAACCAACAACAAAATGCGCAAACTACTAACCAAGTTTTGTTAAACGAACAAGCCTTAGCTTTGCGAACCTGTAATTTAAAAGATGGTGATAGTAGAGCAATTTTTAAAAATACGGAGTTAGACGCACGTTCGTTTAAAAAAATGAAATTATTTATGCACGCCGAAAAATTAAATAACGAATTTTTAAATGATGGCGATGTTACAGTTTTTGTTCGCTTAGGAAGTGATTATATCAATAATTATTACGAATACGAAATACCAGTTAAACTAACATCAAAAGGAACTTACGACCCAAATAGCGATGGCGATAGAGGCACAGTTTGGCCAAGTGAAAACGAATTTGTAATTGATTTTGATGCCATTACTGCTGCAAAATTAGAGCGTAATAGCAACACCCAGTTAGATTTGGTTGCTATGCAAAAGCCTTATACAAAAGCTGATGGCAACAATACAATAACCATTGTTGGTAATCCAAACATTGCTGGTGTTAAAAGCATAATGATAGGCATACGTAACCCAAAAGGAGGAAACGATGAGCTACCAAAATGTGCCGAAGTGTGGGTAAACGAATTAAGATTAACTGATTTTACAAACAAAGGCGGTTGGGCCACAACGGGTAGGGTGCAAGCTAAGCTAGCCGATTTGGGTCAGGCCTCTTTTGCTGCAACATACAGCACACCATTTTTTGGAAGCATTGAAAAGAAAATTAGTGAACGTAGCCGCGAAAAAAACTTTCAGTGGGATGCAACTACAACAGTACAAATTGGCAAATTTTTTCCTGAAAAATGGAAAGTAAACATTCCTGTTTATTACTCTTATGGTAAAACAAAAATAACACCACAATACAGCCCTTACGACCCCGATATTAAAATTGATAACAATAACATACCCGATAAATTAAAAAAAGAAATTAAAGAAAATGCCCAAGATGTTACCATTCGTAAAGGGTATAATTTTTCGAATGTAAAAATTGATGGGTTAAAAAAAGAAGGTGCAAAGCCAATGCCATGGGATGTATCAAATTTTTCGTTAACGTATGCGTATAACGAAACTAAACGACATAATGTAAATATTAAAAATAGTATTGTAAAATCATACAGAGGAGCAGTATCTTATAACTACGCCATACAATCTAAACCGATAACACCGTTTAAAAAATCGAAAAACAAACTCATAAATAATAAATGGTTTGCATTAGTTAAAGATATTAATTTTAATCCTTTGCCAAGTTCATTTGGGTTTAACATAGATGTTAATAGAAATTATAGCGAATTTTTAAGTAGAGATATAACTAGTTTTTACTCGGGTGCAAACGATGTATTAACTAAGCCTCAGTTTAATAAAACATTTATTATTAGCCGTAGTTATAATTTGATGTGGAATTTTACTAAAAATTTAAAATTTGATTATAATGCCAATAACGATGGTCGAATAATTGAATCGGTTGATGCAATTGATACCGATAGCGAACGCGTTGAGATAAGAAATAACATTATTAGAAAATTAGGCGAAAACACAAACTTTAGGCACGGTGCAAATGTAAACTATCAAATACCTATTAATAAAATACCTGTGTTTGATTTTGTGAATGCAAGCGCTCGATACAGCTCTACCTATACTTGGGCTCGCCGACCTTTTGCGCAAGAGGATGTAGGAAACACAATACAAAACACAAATACTAAAACACTAACAGGTAGTTTTAATATGACAATGTTATATAACAAAATACCTTATTTTAGAAGAGTAAATTCGGGATCAAATGGTAAGCCAAAAAATTCGAAATTAGCAACAATAGCTAAACCAAAACCTGGCGATAGTGCTAAGGTTGAAAAAGTAAATAATTTTAAAGATATTGGTGAGTTTTTAGCACGTGGTGTTATGATGTTGAAACAAGTATCGCTTAATTTTAATCAAACAAACGGAACAGGATTACCTGGTTTTGAACCAAGCTCAAAATACATTGGTTTAGACCCCGCAAAAGGATTAGCACCTGGCTTTGGCTTTGTTTCGGGTTTAAACGATGATATAGTGAAAAAATCAATCGATAATAATTGGTTAGTTAAAAACAAAAATCAAATATCGCCATACACAACCACACAATCAAATAACTTAACATACCGAGCAAATATTGAGCCTCACGGAAGTTTAAAAATAGAATTAAACGGAACAAAAACACGAGGCAATAATCAATCGCAATATTTGCGGTTTGTGGGCGATACTGTTATTCAAAATTTTGAAGGCTATAAACAGTACGAATATAGTACTCCAACAAATAGCGGTAATTATAGCATAAGTGTTTTTACCTTGGGAAGAGCCTTTAAAGATAAAAATACCAAAGATGGTAAATCGAATTTGTTTGATGAGTTTTTATTAATTAGACCCGATGTAGCAAAAGATTTGGCGGCTAAAAACCCAACATCAATTGGCGAATTACAAACCGTAAATTTACAAGGAAATAAAATAACCTATCAAGATGGATATAGCAACACACAGCAAGATGTTTTAATAGGCGCATTTTACCAAACCTATACCGGCAAAAAATTACGCAATAATGCAACCGATGCTATGTTTAAACAAATACCAATGCCTAACTGGACAATTACTTGGGATGGTTTAGGGAAATTAAAATTTGTGAAAAAATATTTTCAATCAGTTACCTTGCGTCACTCATACCGCTCAATGTACACTTTAGGTAATTATAACAACAATTTATTATTTAAAGATATTAATGGCGATGGCTATGCCGATACACGAGTGCCAGTAGCAAACTCGGCAACAGGCCAAACTGCAAATTTTAACTCAAAGTATAGCATACAAGGTGCAACGATAACCGAAGGCTTTAGTCCCTTAATTAAATTTGATTTAAAATTTAATAAACCAGGCTTAAGCGGAAATTTTGAAATTAAAAAAGATAAAACAGTTAATTTAAATATTACAGGCCCACAAATAATAGAAACACGTGGGCAAGAATACATAATTGGAGTAGGGTATCGTGTACCAAATTTAAAATTTAACAATATTAAAATTCAAGGCAAACCATTGCAGAGCGATTTAAATTTTAAATTAGATTTATCGTACCGTCGCAACTTATCTATTATACGCCGTATTAACGAAGAGATTAGCACACCAACTGGCGGGCAAAATATTATATCGTTAAAAACTGCTATTGATTATCAATTAACGCCAAATGTTAACTTACGTTTGTTTTATGATTGGGTTAAAACATCGCCACAAACATCAAACTCATTTCCTACAGCCAACACAAATGCAGGCTTTAGTTTAAGATTTAATTTACAGTAGTTAATTTTACTTAGTTAAATGCTGTGAGTTTAATTTTTTTTAGATTATAAATTCACCTACACAATTTAAATAAATGGATACTAGCGAGGCAATAAATGAAAAATTAAGTATGCAAGATTTAGGCCGTTTGAGTTCGGATGAATTTAAAGCCATCAAAAAAAATAAAATTATATTAGTATTAGATAACGTTCGAAGTTTAAACAATGTTGGTTCGGCTTTTAGAACTGCAGATGCTTTTTTAATAGAAGCTATTTATTTATGTGGAGTTACAGGCACGCCCCCCAAAGCCGAAATAGAAAAAACAGCCTTAGGTGCAACCGAAACAGTTACGTGGAAATATTTTAGCACAACACAACATGCATTAGATGATTTAAAACAACACAATTATTTTATAGCATCGGTTGAGCAAGCTAAAAACGCAGTTATGTTAAATACTTTTATAAAGCCAAACCAAGCAATTGCAGTTATTGTTGGTAACGAGGTTTATGGTGTTGAGCAAAATATTATTAACCAAAGTAATGTTTGTTTAGAAATTCCACAATTTGGCACTAAACATTCGTTAAATGTATCGGTTAGTATTGGTATAGTATTGTGGGAATTGTTGAGGTAATAAATTATACTATTAGCCTATATTTTATAGTCAAATTACCTTTCTTGTGTTTTTTTTAAAAATTTCAATTTAATTAGATCTATTATTTCTTTTTAAACTTTTTCTTTTTAATAGGATGTTTTAATTCCTCTATCGCAGCCTCTTTTAACAAACTTCGCCAGTTATCATTCACATCTTCGGTTAAAGCAATGGTTTCTGTATAATCTTTTATATTAATTGATAGTACATTTATTTCTTTATCCATAAAGGCTTCAATCTCTTTCAAAACAGGTAACTCTTCGGGGCTACAAAAACTAAGAGCAACACCTTTATTGTTGCCTCGCCCTGTTCGCCCAACTCGGTGCACATAGTTTTCGGCAACATCTGGTAAATCATAATTTACAACATAATCAACATTTGCTATATCAACACCACGTGCACTTATATCTGTTGCAATTAGTAGTTTTATTTCGCCTGTTTTAAATTGCTCCATTACCTCCAATCTGTTTTCTTGATCTTTACCACCGTGCATTGTAAGGCTGGCAATGTTAACACGTTTCATTGCTTCGTGCACACGCTCAGCTCTAACTTTGGTACGTACAAATACCAAAATTTTAGTATCAGCATTTTCATTAACAATGCGCTCTAAAAAAAAGCGTTTATCATCCATACTAACAAACATAACCGAGTGTGTTACATTTTTTGATACTGGATCTTTAGGTGATATTTGAATACGAATTGCGTTACGAACAATTGAGTAAGCTAATTTTTTTATTTTTTCGTTTATAGTTGCCGAAAAAAATAAGGTTTGCCTATTGCGTGGTAAATATTTTATAAGATCTTCAATATCTTTGTAAAAACCTAAGTCTAGCATTAAATCAGCTTCATCTAATACCAATAATTTAATATCACGTAAATTTAAATGTTGCTGGCTTTGTAAATCAAACAAACGACCGGGGGTTGCAATTACTATATCAACACCACGGTGCAATTGTTGTATTTGTGGGTCTTGGTCTACACCGCCATAGAGGCCTAACGTTTTAACATTTGTGTATTTAGCAAGTTTAGTAAACACATCAGTAATTTGTATGGCTAACTCGTGTGTTGGCACCATAACAACAGCTTGCACACCATTACCAACCCCTTGTTTACTAATTAAATGTATTATTGGTATAGCAAATGCAGCAGTTTTACCTGTACCTGTTTGCGCAATTGCTAAAACATCTTCGCCATTTAAAATATTAGGTATGGCTTTAAACTGAATATCGGTAGGACGTTTAAATCCTAGCTCTTCTAAACTTTGTTTAATTTCGGGTAATATATGGTATTCGCTAAATTTCATTTGAATTTATTTTTGTTATTTTCACTAAATTGACTTTAATTTAAAATATATAAAAAGTAAAGATACTATAAATAAAAAACGCTTAAACGTTGTTTGCAAAAGTACCCAACAAACAATTGTTATATTTAAACAATAAAATAAACATATGAAATAGTCGTTTTTTTGAAGACTATACCATATGACAATTTAAAAATTAATAAAATAAACATATGAAATAGTCGCTTTTATAGAAGACTATACCATATGACAATTTAAAAAATAATAAAATAAACATATGAAAGCAATTATAACATCACAACACGCACCAGCTCCAATTGGGCCATACAGTCACGCAAATATGGTATCAGCAAATGGTAATTTTTTATTTGTATCGGGGCAAGTTGCTAAAGATGCCAAAACAGGTGAGTTAAGTTTAGGTGATATACAAACCGAAACTAAAAAAGTAATGCAAAACATTAATGCTATTTTAACCGATGCTGGTATGGATTTTACTCACATTGTTAAAACTACCATTTTTATGAAGGATATGAATAATTTTGGACTTATGAACGATGTTTATGGCTCCTATTTTACAGGTAATTTCCCAGCTCGCGAAACAGTTCAAGTATCTCGTTTACCGCTCGATGTTAATGTTGAAATATCAGTAATTGCAGTTAAATAAGGTGTTTTAATAAACGGCCATTGGTTGTATTTGTTAAATTAAATATTTTACTTATCTTTCGTACTTTATCATCGATAAAAGCTTAATTATTTACTATGAGTGAAAGAATTTTACGTGCGTTAATGCAAATGTTTGCCATCATTGCAAAAGTTGATGGTGTTACCAATACAGGTAGATCTATTGTTGAATCGTTTTTAAAACAACAATTAAATCAAGAACAAGTAGAAACTTACTTAACAATTTTTGACGAGTACATTGAGGCGCATCAAGCTGTTTCAAAAAAGAAAGACGGTTCGGCCAAACGTACTTCGTTAAACTCGGTTAAGGTTTTAAAAATTTGCACTCATATAAATCAAGAGTTAGAGCAACCACAAAAAGTTATTGTATTAATTCGTTTGCTCGAATTTATTTATTCATCAAACGAAATATCTGAACAAGAAAATGAATTTGTAGTTACAGTTGCCGATACGTTTAATATTTCTGTAGAGGAGTTTACACAACTGCGTCATTTTATTGAAGATACAATTGAAACTGTGCCAACCACTGCCGATATTTTAGTTATCAATAATAAAGAAAATGGTTACAATAACTTAAGTAAACATATTTTTTGCGATACCTTAACATCAGATGTACGCGTTATTCGTATTGATAGTGTTAGTATGTATGCGCTTCGTATTTATGGTAATTTTGAATTGCAATTAAATGGCCAAGGCATATCTAAAGAGCGAGTTCATATTTTAACTCCAGGCTCATCGCTACGTAGCTCTAAAGTAAAGCCAATTTATTACAGCGATATTATTGGTCGTTTTTTAGCCGATAGTTCTCAAGCACGTATTTCGTTTGAAGCAAAAAACATTTAATACAAATTTAAAGGCGGCAAACTTGGTTTACGTAATATTAACATTCGCGAAGAAAGTGGAAAGTTAATTGGAATTATGGGTGGTTCGGGTGCCGGCAAATCAACTTTATTAAATGTATTAAATGGTGTTGAAATACCTAGTGGGGGAGAAGTTTTAATTAATAAAAAAAATATACATCAAGATACAAAATCGGTTGAGGGTGTTATTGGGCACGTTACACAAGATGATTTGTTAATTGAAGAATTAACTGTTTATCAAAATTTATTTTATAACGCAAAATTGTGTTTTGGTAATTTAACTGATGATGAAATTTCTAAAAAATGTTTTTCATTATTAGCTGATTTAGGGTTATCAGAAACTAAAGATTTAAAGGTTGGTTCGCCTTTAGAAAAAACAATATCGGGTGGGCAACGCAAGCGATTAAATATTGGTTTAGAATTAATACGAGAGCCATCTGTTTTATATGTAGATGAGCCAACATCTGGTTTATCATCGCGCGACAGCGAAAACATTATGGATCTTTTAAAAGAATTAGCTTTAAAAGGAAAATTAATTTTTGTAGTTATACATCAACCTTCGTCAGATATTTTTAAAATGTTTGATAAGTTACAAATACTTGATGTAGGCGGCTACCCAATATATTATGGTAACCCAGTTGATGCTGTATCTTATTTTAAAAAATTAGTACAACACGTTAATGCCGAAGAAAGCGAATGTTGGAACTGTGGTAACGTTAACCCCGAATTAATTTTTAATATTATTGAAAGTAAAGTTTTAGATGAATACGGAAACTTAACTCATAACCGAAAAACAAGCCCTGCCGAGTGGAATAAAAGTTATGTAAAAAATATTGAAGCAAATATTGCCGAAATAAAACAGCACGACGAAATACCCGAAGCGATATTTAAAATACCAAATCCGTTTAAACAATTTAAAGTTTTTATTACTCGCGATGTTTTAAGTAAATTAACTAATACTCAATATTTATTAATTAATTTTATTGAAGCGCCTTTATTAGCCCTAATATTAGCCTATTTAGTTCGCTTTTTTAATACCGATGCCGAAAACCACAAAGGTTATATTTTTAGAGAAAATGAAAACATGCCAGCATACATGTTTATGTCGGTTGTGGTTGCGTTATTTATTGGGTTAACTGTTAGTGCCGAAGAAATTATTAGAGACCGAAAAATACGTAAACGTGAATCGTTTTTAAATTTAAGTAAAGGCAGTTATTTGTGGAGTAAAATTATTATTATGTTTACCTTATCTGCCTTGCAAACCTTATTGTTTGTTATAGTTGGTAACTCGGTACTTGGGGTAAAAGGTATGTTTACCGATTATTGGTTAATATTATTTACCACATCGTGTTTTGCAAACATGTTAGGTTTAAATATAAGTAGCGCATTTAATAGCGCAGTTACTATATATATATTAATTCCTTTTTTAATAATACCTCAGTTATTGTTAAGCGGCGTAATTGTAAAATTTGATAAACTAAACCCTACTTTGGCAAAGCAAGGCGGCGTACCGTTTGTAGGCGAAATGATGACGAGTCGTTGGGCGTTTGAAGCCTTGGCCGTTAATCAATTTAAGGCCAACGAGTTTCAACGTAACTTTTATAAATACGATAAAGCCATAAGTATTTCTGCCTACAAAAAAGTGTACTGGATTCCTAAAATTCAAAATAAAATCACCAAAATAGAAAACTCGTTAAAAGAGTATCTAAAAAAAGAAGAAGCAACATTAGATTTAAATTTAATTAAAAGCGAATTGTTAAAAGAACAAGTGTTTTTAAAGGGAAAATACAAATTTGAAAATATTGATAAGTTAAGCCCAAACTTATTTAATAAAGAAGTTGCAACATCGTTAAAAAACTTTTTGGCAAAGTTAAATGAGCATTACATAAACTACGAAAACAAAGCCCGTACAGAAAAAGAAGTTGTAATACAAAAGTTAATTGCAAAACTTGGAAACGAAAACTATCTTAAATTACAAGAAAGTTACGAAAACGAAAGTTTAAACTCTTTAATGCTTAATAGCAACGATTTTGGCGAAAGATGTTTAGAAAAAGGTGGTAAATTAATACAACGTATAGATCCTGTTTATTTAGATCCGCTTGAATCGGCTACTGGGCAAGCACATTTTTTTGCTCCAAATAAAAAAATTGGAAGTAAATTATTTAGCACGTTTTGGTTTAACATTTGTGTAATTTGGTTAATGAGCTTATCGTTAATGGTAATGCTATATTTTGATATATTTAAAAAAGTATTAGATTTTTTTGGCAACATAAGTTTTAAAAAGAAAGCTTAACAAAATTAAATATTATTTTATTATTACGTAACACGTAGTATATTTGCAAACTATGGCATTAAAAGTTAAAACATCTACATTACCAAATTCAGGTAAAGGTTTATTTACAACAATCGCAATTAAAAAAGGCGAAAAAGTTATTGAGTACTTAGGCGAAATTATTGATTGGAAAGAATACGAAAAACGAGTAGAAAGAGATGAAGATGGGTATTTGTTTTTTATAAATAAAAAAAACTGTATAGATGCATTTAATACTAAAGAGCACATTGCACGTTATGCTAACGATGCGCAAGGATTAAGTAAAATAAAAGGCTTAAAAAATAATTGCGATTACGTTATCGAAAAAAACAGATGCTTTGTTGTAAGTAAAAGAGACATTATCGCTAACGAAGAAATTTTTGTTAGCTACACCAAAGAGTATTGGGATTGTGTGCGCTACAACATTAAAATAGGACGAGGCAGTAAAAAATAATTTACGTTAGTTTACTGTATGGCTTTAATTGTTTTTTGAGCTATAATATCCCAATTAAATTTAGTGTTAACTAATTGTAATGAGTTTTGTTTTTTTAAAGTTAAGTCATCACAAGTAATAGCATTTATTATAGCAGTTTGTAATTGTATTTTATTTGCGGGCTCAATTATCCAGCCATTAGCGTTACTTACCATTGCCGATACAGCTCCAACGTTGGTACCAATAATTGCTAAGCCGCAAGCCATTGCCTCTAAAATTACATTCGGAAATCCCTCGCTCCAACTTGGGCAAACCAACACATCATTTTTTGATAGTAGTGCTTTTATTTTATGTGCATCTCTTATTTCTCCGTTATAAATAATGGTATGGTGTTTAATTTTTAAGTGTTCGGGTATTGGTCCAATAAATTCTATTTCAAATTTATAATCGGTTTTTAATAGTTCTGTTAATACCTCGTTTAATTCAATTATGCCCTTCCGACGTTCGGCCCTTCCTAAAAACACAAATTTAGTAACCGAATTTTTATTGGTTGAAATAGTAGTATTAATAAAAGTTTTTTCAACACCCGATGGTAATTCAATAATATGATTTAGTGGTACACCAATAGATTGTATAATTTCGGTAATTTTACCACCATAAGAAAATACAACATTAGCTTGTTTTGATATTTTTTTAACTGTTGATTTTAAAATATATTGTTGTAATTTACTTTTAAAGTTAGGTGCTATTTGAAACATTTCGTACCCATGAAAATTAACGCCAATTTTACAACAGATTATAGTTTTGTTATGTTTTTGAGTTATTAATTTCCAACCCGTAAAACCTTTTGTATAAATAAAATCGTATGTGGGTAATTTATCTTTAATAGCATTATATGCCAAACACGAGTATTTGTATGAGTTATATAAATAATGGCCAGGAAATTTTGCTGATGTAGGAAATTGTAAAACTATTGAGTTAATGTACTTTTTTTCATCATCGTTAAATACTTCTAGTTTAAGTATATCGTATGCAGAATGATTGTAGTGAACTAAATCTACAAAAATTTGATTTTTAGCTAAGTATTTAGCCAAATAAAACGAGTGTTTTTGCATGCCACCAATTACATAAGGTGCAATGCCATCGGTAATTAATGCTACTCGCATATTAAATAATATTATTTATCGTGCGGGTATTTAATATATGTCATATTAAACACGGGTTTATAAACAGATGATTTACCTTCAATTATAACTCTATCTTTTCGCGTATCACGCCTTACAACATCAGATTTGTTGGGGCTGGCATTAACTAAATAAAAACCATAATTTACAATTTTATTACTCACAATTTTTTGTACATGGCGTGCAATATTAAAAACATATCCACCAACTGCTGCATCGTAAGTTCCTTTATATTTTGCAAAGTCTGATGATTCTATTTGATCCCAAACCAATATTTCTGTACCTGTAGATGAACTTCCAATTAATGCTAATTCAGATGGAAGGCTGAAATTAAGATTATTAACATTTGATGGATCA
>JAYSUQ010000134.1:0-4384 GCA_043718985.1 Bacteroidota bacterium
TTACAAGCGGAGTAAACACGCATGCGCCAATGTACCCGATAACAGCAACTAGTGAAAATAACAACTTATATTTTTAAAATTATGTATGTACTTGAAACCATAAAAAATAAATTAGTAGCTAGTGTTTATTGTAATTTAGAAGATGAGGATATGTTTTTAAAAGCAGGTAATTTACATATTCATTACAGTATTTTTGATAAAGATTTATGCGTAGAAATTATACGCATTACTAACCAACATAGAAATATTGATTTTTACATGATTAGACGAACTCACATGATGATATTTGTTAACGAAAATTTGAAAGAAAGAAAATGATACAAATAACTTATAGTGCATTTAATCAAACACACATTATAAATTTTGATTACAATACGCAAATTGGCAAAATACATGGTTTACTTTATAGCATTTGTAACACATACGTTTTACTAAACATAAAATTTATTTAGTATATTTGTTACATGAGAACATCAGGTATAAAATTTGAAAAATACGCTAACGGCAGTATTAAAACTGTAATATTTAACTATAAACAACACGGCGAAATTATTAAACCTATTTTACAAAATATGGGCGCTATTATAGAAGATGAATTTGAAAAAGAGTGGAAAGAGGGGTTAACTGCCGATGAACTTATTAAAGATGTTAAAATTAAAATACGCAAATGGTGGAAGTAATTTTTAATAAAAATGTTTCTGATTACTTAAACAAATTAGCAAATAAGCTATATAAAAAAGATTATTTTAGTTTTATTGAATATGCTGATAAATATGTAAAGTATATTGTTTATGATATTTTAAATAACATTCAATATAAAACACATTACCAAACTAAACCGCAACATAAAAAATATGGAACATATTATATAATTATCATTACCAATAAACGCACCGCCTTTCATGTGTATTTTGATAAAAAAGATAATAGATGTTTGATAAAAAAAATTGAAAATAATCATTTACCGAGTGCAAAATTTTTAAATGAATTATAAATAATAAACTGCTTATTATTCCTACTACATAAGCGTAAAACATTACGCTATATGATTACAAAATATCCTTACAAAAATATTAACGATACGTTAAGAAAATTAAAACAACAAGTTATTGACGGCTTACCATTTGCTTTAAATGAATGCCCAAAATTTGAAACACCCGAGCAAATTTTTTATTGGTTAAAACGCCGTACACGTTATAAAAACGACCCTAGAGGCATTGAGTTACTACAAACATTACCAACGCTATTAACTAATAATTGGCACGGTGTAAACGGTACGGGCGACTGCGACTGCTTTACAATTTCGGCACTTACATTATTAACTGCAAATGGTTTTAAAAATTTATACGTTGTATTAGTTGGTAGAAGTTCAAAAATACCCGTACATATATATTGTGGGTACATAGATAAATTCGACGGAACGTTTAAAGTTTTTGACCTTACTAATAACAATTTTGACGTTGAAAGAAACTACCCTTTTAAACAACACCTAAAATTTAACATTTAAAAAAAGTACTTTTTTGATACGCTATTAACACTAGTTTTATTAAAAAAGTACTTTTTTGCCCCCTTATTAACACACACTTTTGTCAAAAAAGTACTTTTTTTTTTACTTACAAACATTTTTGCAATCAATCCAAATACATAAACGAATTTTGTATTATAAATTTTTGATAAATGTATTTAGAGTTAGCAGAAAAAGGAAAAAATAAAAGAGTAACGGTTAACACTTATAGCCGTTCGGGGTTTGTAAAAAAACATACTCGAAAATATCCAACCTTACACGAAAATAATTTATGTGATAGTAAATACCATGTTTACATACACCCTAGTTTAAATGATGGTAACGGCTTATTTGTACGTGAAGATTATTTTGACAACCTAAATGATGCGCAGTTTGAAAACGTAATGTCAGAAATTGAAGAGCATGAAGATGGAATAGGCAAAGGCAGTAAAGGGCGAAGAGAAGAAAGAAGAGCGAGAAGAAAAGAACGAAAAGAAAATAAGATAACAAAAAATAAAGATAGAAATATCAGAAAAAACGATAAGCGAAAATCTAAAGACGAGTCAAAAAAATTAAAAGCGGAAGGCAAAAAAGCAAGGGGCGAAGGTAAGAAAGCAAAAGGCGAAAGAGGAGGATTAGATTTTGAAAACATTATTGATTCGGTAGGCGGAGTGGTAAAAGATTTTACAGGAAAAGGCACTAACAATGATTCGCAAAATACAGATACAGCACCAACAACAGATAACAACGAGCCTGATACAATTTTAGGTATGCCAAAAACACCCGTAATTATTGGAGGATTAGCGTTATTAGGATTAGGAATTTATGCAATTACAAAAAAATAAACCAAAAAATAAATAAAATGAAAAAACGTAAACCAGTTAAACGCAGAAGATTAAACTCTGCACCTCGCCGAGTAAACACGGCAGTAAGTACGGCACGCCGTCGCCGTCGTAAAAAAAGCGGTTTAAGTGAAATGTTTACACCTGCATCGGCAACGGCTGCTGCAAAAGATATGATTGGCGGTTTTGCAGGGGGTGGCGCTTTAGCCGTTTTGGATAGCATAGCAGGTAAAGCCAATTTACCAAAAATTGCAGAATATGGAATCGGTATCGGTGCGAGCTTTGTTGCTCACTCTGTTTTAAAAATGCCAAACGTTGCATGCGGTATTACGGGCGCATTAGGTTATAAACTTGCAAAAGAAATACCAATGTTAAACGAAGATGCACGTTTTGCAGATGACAACGTGTTGGCTGATGAGCCTATGTTTATGTCGGAAGATGGAACACCCATGTATATGGACGAAAACGGCGAGCTGTATTCTATTGAAGAAGGCGAATACGTAGAAATGTAATCAGAAAAAAAATCAATATAATAATTCACACATAAAATTTAAAAAAATGAGCATTATAAACGGACGTAAAGTATACGGTAATCCAAACAGTTTAGAGAAATTAGCATCTGTAGCAGGTAGCACAGTAAGGGGGCAGGGCACAAGCCGTGCAATTTACCATGCGTTAACATTAACGGCAGATAGGTCGTATGAGTTTTTTGTAAACTTAAATAACACTTTAGGTGTGTTTAAAAACCTTGATACCAATAAATTATCAATTGGCGAAGCATTGGCAATAAAAAGAATCTCTTTTTTATTGTACCTACACGATGCTGTAAATCCTGAATTAATTAATGGTGTTGGAGGAATTGCTTTACCTCACTTTTTAGCGGGTAAAATAGATTTAATTATCGGCAACCAAACGATATTAAAAGATTACCCAATATCAAAAGTATTAAGCATTAATAATGCAGCTGCTAAATTTAACGGCCAAGCATATATTGAGTTAGAAAACGAGATAGTGTTAGAGCCTAATGTAGAGTTTAAAGTGGTATTAAAACAATTAGGTGTAATTACCGTTGTGCCTGCAAATGCAAAATTGGCGGTTATGCTTGAGGGTTACGGTAAGATTTATAACGGCAAAAAAACGTTATAAAATACTAACCAACTAATTAAAAGCCCAACTAAACTAGTTGGGCTTATTTCAATCACATTTTTTTTAAATTATTATGCATACAAAAAATAGAGTTCCACAAAACACAATGGTAGAAAAATCAAGCTCGCAATTAACAAGTGCGTTAATTAAAGTTAAGGGCTATTCTTTGGGCCTTGTGATTGGCGCAAATGATACTACTATCTCGTTGCCTGCTGATGGCTCGCAATTATTAGGTATAGCATTTGATAACCAATGGACGGGCGATTTTTCGTTTGTAATTAATAACGAATTAGTACACGAAAAAATAGCGTCGATTTTTGCCGTACCATCGCCAAATGGTGCGCTAAGTTTACAACCTTTTTTCCCTGTTAACAGAAAGTTACATGGACGTGACGAGGTGCGTTTAACAATAAACTCAAATAATCCTGGTACTATTAATTTAGTTGTTTATTATAAATAAATTAGTATGATAACGCCATTTTTAGAAAAGTTAATACTAGAACGTAAAGCCGTTGTAAAAACACACAACCATGGTGTTGGTGGCGTTGGTACAATACCAAACCCAAATAACAGAACTATTGTTGTAACTGATATTTTATACCACCCTTTTATTGATAATAAAGAAGTGATTAGTGGTAATAAATTAAAAGATTTGTTTACAGATAATTCCGCAGGCGTTATGCACACGTTAAAATTAGAAAGTAAACAAAATAATATTAGTTGGACGTTAAGGGATAATTTTAAACTGTTTGAAACTGGCGGACAAATTTTTGTTATGCCTGCCGAACCTTTAAAAATTGATACTTTTTTTATTGCCCATGAAGATGTAAATGTTGACATTATGAGATTTAGACCGATTAAAGATTGGGGGATAAATTTTGGACCTTTACAA
>JAYSUQ010000135.1:0-12865 GCA_043718985.1 Bacteroidota bacterium
TTCCAGCAAATGTGGTAGTCATAGTTTGAGTTGTTAAACCTAAAACGCCACTACCCGCTGGGCCATCCCAAATATAAGGCCCTAAGCCAGATGGAGCAATAATTGTAGCAGAAGTAGAACCACAAGTAGAAACATTAATAGGTATTTGAGGTGTTGCATCAAATAAATTACCGTTTAAATCAATTTCAAGAGGTAAGCATCGGCAGTCAAAATAAGCATAGCCATAATGTGCAGTAAAAGTACAATCTCCTACAGTAATTTGAACAGTTATATTAGAGCCAATATAAGGTGATAAATCAACTGTTTTAATTTCCCAATCGTGCCAATAAACATCACCACTAGCACTAACAATACCAGTTTGATTCCAACCTAACGTAGATGCTGTGTTTGTTGGTATACAAGCAGGATCGGGAGCCTGTATCTCAATTTTAGGGCAAGTTAATTCTGTTCCTGTACTATCTTTTAAACTAATATTAATATAAGGTTGATCAATGCAATCGTGCCCACCCGAATTTAACAAACCTGCAAATGCAATTTGAAAAATAGCGTTACTCGATGTAACATTAAAAGTTTGTGAAATTCGTTGCGATTTATTGTTAGCCGATGTATTGTTTAGTTTTGCAATTTTAGTGCCTGCAAATGGCGATGTTAAACTTAGGGTACTAAAAACAGGGTCGTTACCTGTGGCATTAATAACAGATGCAACTCCACCTGCACCTGGCGCACAACAGCCACCCATAATAAGCGAGTTACTGTTGCTGCCGTGCTCAACAGTCCAACCATTAAAATTACCAGTTTCAAAATCCACATTACTACAAGCGGGCTGTACTACTGCAGTTTGAGTTGTTTGCCAAACTTTGTTTTCTAAATGTGTTAAATGATATTTGTGATTTATAAATTCTCGTTTTAATCTGTTAAAATAAAAATTATATTCACTACTACCTAAATGTTTTTCACTAGCAATTTTCACTGCATTTTCTTCGTTAAATCCAATTAACGAGTCTTTAGTTGTTTGAGAAAAAAAAGTTAATGCACTTAGTAAAGTTGCAATAGTTAATAAAATACGATTTGAATTTTGC
Source organism: Bacteroidota bacterium (assembly GCA_043718985.1). Classification (GTDB taxonomy): domain Bacteria; phylum Bacteroidota; class Bacteroidia; order B-17B0; family Aurantibacillaceae; genus UBA4416. The sequence goes on from JAYSUQ010000135.1 coordinate 1,080, forward strand.
ATAAAATTAATTTAAATATCATCAAATATAATTGTTTTATTAAGTTGACAAAATAATAAACAACAAAATATAGCTGAATATTCTTACCCATTGTTGTGCATTAATCAGACAGCCGTATTTAAATAAAAAAAATTTAATTTTTAATTCTGTTTTAAAAACATTTACATTTGCACCTTAATTTATTTTTTATGGAAACTGCTATTATTAACGCATACATTAACACCAACAAACAACGATTTTTAAACGAGTTGTTAGATTTACTAAAAATTCCATCTATAAGTGCAAAGCCCGAACACACGGCCGATATGGCAAAAACGGCCGAGGCAGTTAAACAACGATTAATTGAAGCTGGTGCCGATAAGGTTGAAATTTGTCAAACAAAAGGCCATCCTGTTGTGTATGCCGAAAAAATAATTGACTTAAAAAAACCAACCGTAATTGTTTATGGGCATTACGATGTGCAACCTGCCGAACCTTTAAATTTATGGGACTCGCCGCCATTTGAACCCGTTATTAAAAAAACCGATATACACCCCGAAGGGGCTATTTTTGCTCGTGGTAGCTGCGACGATAAAGGTCAAATGTATATGCACATAAAGGCTTTTGAAACAATGATGCAAACCAACACTTTGCCTTGTAATGTTAAATTTATGATAGAAGGTGAAGAAGAGGTTGGCTCGCCAAACCTTGGCCCGTGGATTATTGAAAACAAAGGCCGATTAAAAGGTGATATTATTTTAATTTCGGATACAAGTATTATTGCTAACGATACGCCTAGTATTGATAATGGATTGCGAGGATTAGCTTACATGGAAGTTGAAGTTACTGGGCCAAATAGAGATTTGCATAGTGGTGTGTATGGTGGTGCTGTTGCTAACCCAATTAATATTTTGTGTAAAATGATTGCAAGTTGCCACGATGAAAATAACCACATTACCATACCTGCTTTTTATAATGATGTTGAAGAACTTAGTTCAGACGAGCGAAATGAATTAGCAAAAGCACCTTTTAATTTACCTGACTTTAAAAAAGATTTAGGCATTGAAGCCGAGCTTGGCGAAAATGGTTATACAACTAACGAGCGCACTGGCATACGCCCAACATTAGATGTAAATGGCATTTGGGGCGGTTACATTGGCGAAGGAGCAAAAACAGTTTTACCGTCAAAGGCATTTGCAAAAATAAGTATGCGTTTAGTGCCAAATCAAAATTCACATAACATTAGCCAAATTTTTAAAAATTATTTTGAAAACATTGCTCCAAAATCGGTTACTGTAAAAGTAACTGCTCACCATGGTGGCGAGCCCGTTGTTGTTCCTATAAACAGTAAAGGTTTTTTAGCAGCAAGTAAAGCAATGGCGCAAACATATGGCAAAAAACCAATACCAACGCGTGGCGGTGGTAGCATACCAATTGTTGCTTTATTTAAAAAAGAATTAGGATTAGATAGTATATTATTTGGTTTTGGCTTAGATAGCGATGCATTGCACTCGCCAAACGAACATTACGGGTTGTTTAATTTTTATAAAGGGATTGAAACCATCCCGTTGTTTTATAATAATTTTTCGGCTTAGTTACTTACATACTTATTTAAAAAAAACGATTGAGTTAACCCTCAGTCGTTTTTTGTTTTAATAAAAGTATCCATTTTTCGGCTTCGTTAAGCGAGTTAAAAAAAGCTGTGGGTACTTTGGGTTTATTTATTTTTAAATAAAAATTACCTAGTATTTTTTGGGTTAACGATGTTATCACAACCGCTTCGGCTAACACATAACTAGCGTGTGCTCCTTTTGCAGTAAAAGAAATAGCCTCAACCGACATTGATGTATTTTGCTTTGAAATATTAATTACTGAAACAGGTTGTTGCTGAGCAAACGTTTGCAATACTGCTAAATTTTCTTGCACATGTTTTAATTCGTAAATAAAATCATCCGAACAATGTATTTCAACAATGCCATCATCGCGTTTTTTAAGATGCGAGTGTTTGTTTTTTATTTCGCTTACGATAATAGCCATTATTTAAAAATGTAAATTACAAAAAAATAAAATTGCATTGTGTTAAATAAAAAAAACATATCAATAATTGGTGGTGGCCCAGCTGCAATGATGTTAGCTTGTTGTTTAGATAGTAAAAAATATAACATATCTATTTATGAAAAAAATACAGCCTTAGGTCGTAAATTTTTAGTTGCAGGTAGTGGTGGTTTTAACTTAACACACTCCGAAAATAATACTGAATTTATAACGCGCTACACCCCTTCAAATTTTATTGCCTCTTATTTAAATAAATTTACCAATACCGATTTAATTAACTGGTTGCAAACTATTGGCATTAAAACTTATGTTGGGAGTAGCAAAAGAGTGTTTCCAATAAATGGCATAAAACCAATAGAGGTTTTAAATGCCATTGAAAATGAATTAAAAAAAAATGATACCACTGTTTTTTATAATTACGAATGGATTGGATTTAATGATGCCGACGAATTAGTATTTAATTTAAAAAGCAAAACACTATCAATTAAACCCGATATTACCATTTTTGCTTTGGGTGGTGCAAGTTGGAAAGTTACTGGTAGCAACAATTTATGGGCATCTTATTTCGATAAAAAAAATATTAGTACCGTTCCTTTTCAAGCAAGTAATTGTGCCTTTAAAGTAAATTGGGATTCTGCTTTTATTAAAAACAACGAAGGAGTAGCATTAAAAAACTGCGAGTTTAGGTGCGGCAACACTAGTAAAAAAGGCGAGGCAATTATTACACAATTTGGCATTGAGGGTAGTGGTGTTTACGCATTAAGTAATAATATCCGAAAGGAACTTAACGATGAAGCAACTTTAAACAATGCTATAATTTACATTGATTTTAAACCCAACTTATGTTTAACCGAAATAAAAAACAAACTGATAAATAAAGGCAATTTATCGATAAAAGAGGTGTTGATTAAAAAAATAAATTTAACCGAAACTCAAATCAATTTAATAAAAAGTGTTACAACAAAAACAGATTATCAAAACATTGAAATTATTAGTAAACTCATAAAGCAATTTAGTGTTAATGTTAACGGGCTAGCTCCAATAAACGAAGCCATATCTACTGTTGGTGGAATAGATTTATTAGAACTTACGCCAAATTTAGAATTAAAAAAAATGCCAAATTACTTTTGTGTTGGCGAAATGCTTAACTGGGATGCCCCAACGGGTGGCTATTTACTGCAAGCGTGTTTTAGTATGGGCAACTATGTGGCTAATTATTTAAACAACAAATAGAAATTTACTTATCGGTTTAAACTTAAAAAATCAAATTCTTAAATAATATGAATAATTAATTTATTATTTCATTAACTCCAATGCTTCTTGTATTGATATTACTTCGCCTTTAAAAATTGCAATAACAAAAGCTTCTGCAAATCCTTTTTCGTTTAATTCTGTTCGGTATTTATCGGCAGCGTTATAGTTGTTAAACACACCTGCCGAGTACCTAAACATACCTAAACCAGTAGCCTGTTTTTCAACATCTTTAATATCTTTAGTTCGCTCTTCCATATCATTACCACCAGCTTTTCTTAAGGCACCTAATTGCACTTTAAATGATATTAACGATTTATCAATAGAACTAAAAGCTTGCATGGTTGTAATATCTTCTTTTTCTTTAGTATCCATAGTTGCTTTAGTTTCGCTTAATGGTATACGTTTGCCGTTTCGGTAGGCTGTAATAAATGCATCGTTATAACCTTCAACAACTAAATCGGCCTTTAAGTTTGCTGCATTTTGTATGGTTTTAAATCCTTTTGTTGCGTATCTAAATAAATTATCGTCCGATTTTAATTCTAATACTTCGCCAGCATTTTTAAAAATCCCTTTTGATATTCGGTTTTTATAGGCGCCTAGTTGAACGCGGTAAACCACTTCGCCTTTTTCAAACTGATTTTCGTTAATTGTATTAGTGGCATTGTTTATAGTTTCGTTACTATTATTTGTAGCGGTATTTGTATTTACTGCATTTGTAGGTGTTAATGCACTTAAGGTTTGGTCTTTTGCTTTTTTAGCATCGGCTGTTAGTTTTGCAATTTCATCGTTGGTTAATGTAATTAAATTGCCATCTTTAAAATATCCAACTTGTGCATCTTTTTTTCCTTCGTTTTTAAACTCATCTCTTCGGGTAACAGCATTTTCAATTTCTTTGTAAGTACCCGCCGTATATAAAACAGTTGTGTTATCGGGCAACACGGTAGATTGTACATCGCCAATACTTAATAAATAAGCCATTTCATCGCTAGGCACGGTTCCGTTATATCTGGCAATTTCAACAGTATATAGTTTTTCGTTAGGTGTTGAATTTGTTTTTAAACTATCGTTCAAATTCTTTTTAGCGTAAATGTTTTCAATTGTTTCAACTTTTTTAATATTACCACTATCCATATACTGGTCGTACCAATTTTGCCAATATTCGTCGGTAAGGCTAACGCCTTGCAAGTTAACCTCCATGCCAGTTGGTGTATCTAACTCATCGTCTTTATAATTAGCAACACCATCTTTATCATCATCAAAAGGACAGCCAAAGGCATCTACTTTAACACTATCGGGTGTGCCGTGGCATTTATCATCCCAATCTTTAACGCCATCTTTATCTCTATCGCCATTATCAATAGCAAGCCAATCAATACCTTCAAAATAACCGTCGGGCAGAGTATCTCCACCGTCTTTTTTCTTAAACACTAAGTCGTATTGCAATGCAAATGATGAGTAAACAAAGTTGTCTTTTTGTTTTGTACCTACCCTGTTATTTAAACTTTTATTAGTAATGCCATCAACAAAATCGGTAGTTGTAAAATAATATTGCGCCCCAATTTTAAAATCAAAGCGATCGGTTATTTTCATTAGAGCGCCAAAGCCAATGGGAAAAGACCAAGCGCGTTCTTCGTATTTACCAAAGCCATCTTTATTTAATTCTCTCACATCTGATTCGTAATAATAATCGCGATTTAAATTAACGGCTAATGATGCTGTTGGTGCGGCTTCATCTATGTTTTTTATTGAGCCATCGCTCCAGTAATAATATTTATTGCCATTTTTATCAAGTAAATCTGTTTTTGATAAAAACTCAAACGAGTTTACACCAACAGATACCCAAGGGCGAATGCGATAGTCGTCTGAAATAAAGTTACCAAAGTCATACATCAAACTTAAGCCTCCTGAACGTATTTCGGCTTCAAAGTTTTCTTGTCTGTTTTCAATCCATTCGTTTGCACCTAACTTGCCAATTAAAATATTAAAGTTTAATTGCAAAGGTTTTGCTAAGCGTTGCGATATGTTTAAGTCGTAACCTATTCGGGCTGTCCAGGGTGCTTGGTAGTGTTTAGCATATAAATCTCCATGAAAGGAAAGCATACCAACACCTAAAGCAATTTTAGGTTTAAACACATCGTTTAAAACGGGAGGCAGTAACGCTGTTTTTTCTGTATTTTTGTTTATGCTTGATGTCGTTATTACAGAATCGGTTTGCGATGTAGCAAATAAGTTACACAAAACAAACAATAATGTAATAAGTTTTTTAAGCATAGGTTAAGCTAAAGTACAAATATACAAAACGCAGTTATTTAAACCATTTTTGGCTAGTAATCATTAATGCCTCTTGCACTGTTATTCGTTTTGGACCATTGTACGCTGCAACAAAAGCGCTGTTACACCCTTTTTGTTTAATTGCTTCGCGGTGGCTACGCGCTTGTTTGTATTCAGTAAAATTTCCTACCATAAATTTACTAAAGCCTTCGGCCATTTCACTTTTTATGGTTTCGTTTATGTTAAATTTTTTAGCTAATACTGTTGATTCGATTGCATTTTTAAAAGCCCCAACTTGAACGCAATATAATACAGCGCCATCTTTTTTGGTTATAGAGGTTTCTGTTTTAGTAACATTGTTTGTTAATGGCGGTTCAGTAACATTTGCTGGAGTAGTGTTTGCCGTTGGAGTTTCGGTAACTGCTGCTACAGGTGGTTCAATTATTTTTTGAGCATCTGTGTTTGTAGCAATTGGTTGAGATGCTAACACGGTTTGTGCTTTTACTTTTTTAGTTTGTTCGGCCTCTAAATAAGAAAACTCTCCATTTAAAGTTGGGTTATTGGCAACAGCGGGGTTTGTTTTTTCTAAAATATACGTTACAATTAATTCATCTTCTAAAGGCACTGCTACCCATACAAACTTTGCTTTTCCGTCTGATACAGAAAAAGAACTCCCATTGGTTTGATTTGATTTTGCTGTATAACCATCGGGTAACATTTCTTGATATTTTGCAAAACCTTTAATGCCTGGTTTTTTTATTTTAACCTCAACATTAGTTTCGTTATCGGTTGCGCCTTTTGTAAGTGTGCGCATGCAATTTACATTAGATAATGGTTCGCTAGGGTTAGTTATTTCTGATGTTGTTGATGTAACCGGAGGTACAATTTGTGATGATGGCGTTGTTGTTTCGGTAGCAGCAGGAGTATTATCATTAGTAGCAACAGGGTTTGTTGTGGTTACGTTGCCAATTGTAATTTCAACAGGAGTCATTTCAACAACTTCTTTTGCATTATTATTTACATACGAATACTTTGCACCAATTGTTTTAACGCCATCAGCATCGGCACTCAATACCATTTTAATGGTAAAAGCGTCTTCGTTTGGAGTAGCAGTCCAAATAATTTTTGCGATGTTAGTTGCAAACGAAAAATTACCCGATTTGCTTTCTAATTCTTTAACTATTACACCTTGCGGCACCTCTAACTGAAATTTAGCAAAACCACCAACACTTCCTTTGTTAATAGTTATATCAACAATAAATTCGGTATTTGCTGTTGCAGTTTTCGGAAAATTACCATTAATGGTAACGGGTGTATCTCCAAAAAACAAACCGAATAAAAAAACGGTAATGGTGTTAACTAAAATTATTAGTGGTTTTATCATAGTAAAGATTTATTGTTCAAAGAAATAATCAATTAATTTATTAATTTTTTCGACTGTAAATGGTGAGTCTCCCTCAAAAAAACCGTCAATTGCTTTTGTAATTTCGTTTGCAGAAATATAACCATCGTTGTTGAAATCGGCAGGTTTAAAATCGGCAGGTATTTTGCTTGCATTGCCAGTTTTTACAGCAGTTTCTTTGGCTTTATTTTCAACACTTTGTAGGTATGCCAAGCTAGGTGCATTGTTAAATCCTTCGCTTCTTTCAACCGATAAACTATCCCATTGTAATTGGCGTTTGGCCATTGCGCCTTCGTCAATTGTAACGCCATCGCCATCAACCTTTACTCCTTTTTTGGTAGTAAGTTCTTTATCCATATAATCAAACACACCATCATCATCTTTATCTTCTGGGCAACCTTTACCATCAACCTTAATGCCTTTAGGTGTTCCAAAACATCTGTCATCAACATCTTTAACGCCATCGTTATCAGTATCACTGTTATCAACAGCTTTAAAATCTACATTACTATATGGGTCTTTTGGTTTTTTACCAAAATGAAAATTTAATCCAACACTTGCGCCAGCCCAACTATCATTACCTCCTTTTTTGTAGCCATCTAAATAATCACTCATCACTAAGTTGTACGATAAACCAACTCTTAAACTAGCCCTAAAGCCCATTTGAAATTTTGCCCCAACACCAACAGGTACATAAAATGTATTTTTAGCAAACGATACTGCGCTATCTTTTACTGTTGTTTCGTATTTATAATCGCGTTTAATTACTGTTGAAATAGTTGTGTTTGATGGCGATTCGGTAACATTACGAATTGATCCATCTGCCCAATAAATATATTTGGTTCCGTTTTTATCAATTAAATCAGTTTTAGGATCAAACATTAAATAACCAAATCCAGCGTGAATATATGGCGCTACTTCTTTTTCTTTTTCGCCCAACTTATCAAAAAAAGCATATAGGTTTAAACCGCCCCCAGTAATTTGAGTTTGAAAATTTTTGTGTGCGTCTTTGTCGTTATCTGTACCTTGTAGCTTGCCATAAATACCATCTAAACCAATGCCAAGTACTTTGCCTATGCGATATTCTACACCAAAATTGTAACCCAAACGCATGTCGCTAAAAAAATTTGAATTACTTTTTTGGCCAACATCGCCTAAAAATTTTAAGCCGCTAGCTTGGCCTGTAACAGATAATTGTGCAAATGAAGTTTGAAAAACAGCTAAAAAAAATGCTATTGCAGATAGTTTTGTAAAAATTTTAATCATAAACGTTTTATTAATATTTATTCGATTAAGATAGATGTTTTTTCGATTAAAACAAAAATATTGCAAAATAAAGGATTATTTTAACTGCTAAATTGTTTTTATAAACACCAAATTGTTAGTTTAACAAACAAGGCATATTAAATAAGATAAGATTTATGCAATTTAGTTTGCAATTTATTTTTTGTAAATTATAGGGGCGCTAAAATGTTAATCGGTATTGAGGAATTACAAAAAATTTTAATTGATAATCGCGTTTAATTGCTTGAGTATTTAAATCGTATTGTTCCTGAAAAATATTATTGTGTTTGGTAACATTTTGTATATCAACGCTTAATTCGTGTGTAAATTTTTTAGTGTTTAATTTATACGATGGCTTTACATCTATTCTAAAATAAGGATCGTATTGTGGTTGATAGGCTATATCACTATCTCTAACTTCGTCTTTAGCTAAAATTGATGCCGTAAGGTTTATTGGCACATACCGTTTACCGCCCGATACGGTGAGCTTAACATCAAATGCGATAATATGTTTTTCTTTAATTTTAAACTCTTTTCCTCCTAAAACATTTACTACATAATTACCGTTAAAGGCTGTGTTTCTAAAAATCTTATCACTACCTGTATATTTACTTTGAAATAGCGATGTGGTAACTAAATAATAATAACCCTTGCTGTAAAATTTTTCTAACGTTAGCTCAACACCATAGTTTTTGCCCGTACCTTTATTTACTAAACTATCTACATTTGGGCTATTAAAATCGGCGCCTAAATTTATAGTGCTAAAGTAATTGTTTGTAATTTTAACTGGCACACTGTATAAATACTGGTAATACAGTTCGGTTTTAATTCTAAAATTATTAAACAAATTTACATCGTATGCTATTACTGCGTGCATCGCTTTGGTAAAATCTAAATTACGATTGGTTTCTTTTACTTTACCGTTGCCTAAATTTGCGGTTGCAAAATAAATATATAAAGGTTGCAATTGGCTATGCAAACCTGCTCCAAAACTTAACGATTGTTTTTTATTTAATTCGTATTTTAAACCTAAGCGAGGTTCGGGCGATTGCGAATTATTTAGCATTAAATACTGATAAGTAAATCCTGTGTTTAACGATAGTTTTTCGTTAAACGAATGTTTTAATTGAATAAATAACCGCGATAAAGATGTTGTGCCAGTATAATTGCGCAAGGTAACAAAGCCAGTTCCGTTACTATTAATACTATCAATAAACGATGTTTTATACACATCGGTATACATACCAATATTAATAAAATTGCGGGCATTAAATTTTTTATTGTAGGTTGTGTTTAAGGTGTAGCGTGCTGTGTAAGAAGTGTTACCGTACTCTGCACGAATAGTTTGTGGTATAGTGCTCGTATCTATTCTATCAACTTTAATAAAATTATACTGGCCTGATATACCAGTATTTGTTTTTATGTAGGAACTTCCATTAATTAAATAAGTGTGCGAAATGCCACCAGCACCCACGTTTGATTTAAAGTAAGAATCGCGCCCGCTGTAACCGTATAAATTATTGCCTTTAGATTGTTGACTTTGTAACAACTCAACATAGCTTAAACCACCAATGCCCCAAACACAAAACTTGCCTATTTTTTTGGTAGGCAAATCAAGTTTAAACGTTAAATCCTGATATTGAGGAACGGCACTGCCAGCACCAAAATCTAAACCTAAATATTTAAAAACTGATAAGGTTGAATAACGGTAATTAACTAAAAACGATGCGTTTTTTTTCTTTTTATTAAAAGGTCCTTCGGCACCAAGTTCAAAACCATTAAAGCCAATCATACTTAAAAATTCATGTTTTTCGTTGTTACCACTTCGCATTTTTAAATCAAATACGCCAGCTGTTGCGTTGCCATAATCGGCAGGAAAAGCACTGGTTAAAAAATCTGAATTATCTAATGTGTTGTTATTTAAGATGCTTATTGGCCCGCCTGATGAACCCATGCTACCAAAATGATTTGGGTTTGGAATATCTAACCCGTTTAAGCGCCACAAAATGCCTAAAGGAGAATTGCCTCGCACAATAATATCATTACGGCTATCGTTACTGCCACTAACGCCAGCAAAATTAGCGGCCATACGTGCCGGGTCGCCTCTACTACCAGCATATCTATTAGCTTCTTCGGTACTAAACACGCGCGAACTAACCGTAGCCATTTTATTGTTTGTTTTAGTCTTATCTATTTCGGCTGTAACTAACACCTCTCGGCCTTGCAGGGCATTTTCTTCTAACTCTATATTTAAAACCGATTCTTTACCTGTTGTTAATACTACGATTTGTGTTTTTTCTTTATAACTAATTAATGTTATTTTTAATTGTATACGGCCTAAAATAACACTATCAAACCTAAATTTACCATCGGTATTAGTTGTAGTTGCCTTAATTAGTGTAGAGTTTAAAACACTAATAACTACACCAGGCAAGGGGCTTTGGGTTTGTTTATCTATAACTGTACCCCGTATGGTTTGTGTTAATTGCTGGGCAACTAATGCTAAATGCTGGCAAAACAATATACATAATACTATTTTTTTTATTGAAAAGGCCATTCAACGTAAGTAAATTTTATGTTATTATAAATTGCTAAAGTTCGTGCTGTAGATAATTATTTTTAAGGTGTGCTTGATGATACGGGCAATATTTTGCCATTAAAAAATAAGTGTTTATTTATTGCAAAATCATAAATAAAATTAGCCATTTGAGTTGGTTTTATTGGGGCTTGATAACCAGGAAAAGCTTCTGCTAGCATTTCTGTTTGCACGGCACCAATAGCTAAGCAATTTACCGATATGTTTTTATCTTTAAACTCTTCGGCCAAACATTCGGTTAGGCCACACAATGCAGCCTTTGACGAACTATATGCACTTAGGCCCGCAAATTTACTAGCTCCCTGAAAACCACCCATGCTACTAATATTTACAACGTGTGATTTTGAATGCCTACCCATTAAATGCATAAGTTGTTGCGTTAAATAATAAGGTGCAAATACATTTACTTTATAAACAATTTCTAACTCTTGGTAATCAATTTTATCAAACGGTTTATTAATGAGAGAGCCCGCGTTATTAATTAAAATATCAACGCTCGTAGTTTTCAATTTTATAACCGCAACTGCATTATCAATACTTTGTGTTAATGTTAAGTTGGTGGGTATAACGTGTAAATTTTGATGGGCAAAGTTTTCTAAAGCATCAACATTGCGTGTTAAGCAAAATACCTGAAACTCGTTTTTTAAAAACAAAAGTGCTGTTTCGAAACCTATGCCGCGGCTAGCGCCAGTTATTATTACACTTTTCATTTCTAGTTAATTTTGATATTGGTTTGTAGCAATTTGCGTTGGTTTTTATAATTACAAAAAAATTAATAATTAACTATTTGCTCAACAATATCTAACGGTAACTCTCGCTCGTTGTATTGTTGGCCACGTAATTGGGGCTCAAAACCAGCTTCGGTAATTGAGTTTTGTATTGTTTTGTAAGTAAAGCGATGCGGTGCGCCCGCAGCACTTACAACGTTTTCTTCGAGCATAATAC
>JAYSUQ010000136.1:0-4353 GCA_043718985.1 Bacteroidota bacterium
GTTGTGTTTGCCTTGTAACATTGTTTCATATAAAATAATTTGCCCTAATGCATTTGTTATAATTACTTCTGCTTCATCATTTAATTCGATTGTGAAAGAGCCATTGTTTGGATTTGGATATAAATTAAGTTGTAAGTTATTAGTTGTAAGTTTTGAGTTATTAATACCTGTGCATAAACTAACGTCTTGCGTAATGGTAGTTTCATTAGTACAGCCATTACTATCAATACCTGTTACGGTATAATTAGTTGTTGCAGTTGGGCTAATGGTAAATGTGCCGCCTGTAATATTATAATTAACCGCGCCACTTGGTGTAATAATAGCCGATTGGCCTGTGCAAAGTAATGTGTTATTGGTAACAGCTGTTACCGTTGGATTTGCATTTACTAAAACATTAGCTGTTGCTGCTCCTGCACAACCGTTAACATCTGTGCCATTAACTGTGTAAACAGTGTTAGTTGTTGGGCTAACAAAAACAGATGAGGTTGTTTCGTTTGTGCTCCATGTAAATGTATTAGCGCCTGTTGCTTGTAACAAATCTGTTTGGCCTACACATATAGTAGAACTGTTTACTGTAATAGTTGGATTTGTATTTACTGTTACTGAACTTACTGCCGTGTTACTACTTACACAGCCATTTGCATCAGTACCTGTAACAGTATAATTAGTTGTTGTAGTTGGGCTAACAATAGTAGCTCCGCCTTGTATAGTATAAGTATCTGCACCGCTTGGTGTAATGGTAAAACTATTGCCATTACAAATAGCACCGCTTGTTACAGATACTGTAGGCTCTGCTGTTACCGTAAATGTATACTCTGCTGTGTTAGTGCAACCATTAGCGGCTGTGCCAGTTAAAGTTATTGTTTGCACACTTGGCGAAAAGTCATCAAACGATGCAGGATTTAATGTATAAGTTGAACTTTGTAAAGCCCATTCAAGGGTACTGGCTCCCGAACCTGTAACAGTAATGGCACCATCGCCACATACTATATTATTAGTATTGCTTGAAGCAATGCTTAAAATTGGTAGCTCATTAACCGTTATTAATGCAGCATTGCTATAAGCAATACAACCGTTTGTACCGATTACAAGTGCTTTAATATAAAAACCGTCCCAACCACCACTTTCTAAAGTAGGTTGAGTTAAAATATTAGTTGTGTAGCCAGTAGCGCCGTAATTAGAAACACTATCATAAGCAACATACCCTATTGGGGTGCCACTCCAACCCCAAGCATAGGTGCCTGCATCTGGTGAAAATACGCTAAATGTTGCTGTTGCATCGCCACATACGGTAACACTTGCAGGTTGTGTGGTAATAACTGGCAAAGCATTAACCGTTACCGAACTTACAGCACCAGCTGCACTCACACAACCATTGGCATCTGTACCTGTTACAGTATAAGAGTTATTACTTGTTGGCGATACAATATTAGAACCCGAACTATAAGTATAACTTGTTGCACCGCTTGGCGACATCGTAAATGTATTACCAGTACAAATTGTACCAGAGTTTACAGTTAAAGTTGGTAAAGCATTTACATTAATAGTAATGGTAGCGCAGGTAGCCGAAACAACAGCACAACCGCCCTCGCCACGTGCATAATAGGTTGTAGTAATAGTTGGCGAAACACTAAGGCTTGTGCCTGCACCCACTGCACCAGTGCCACAACTGCTATTATACCATTGCCAATTGCTATTGCTATTTAATGTGCCACTTGCAATACTTAACGTAGTGGCATTGCCAACACATAGCGTGCTGTTTGTAGCTGCTAAAGTTGGTAATGAAGATGAGTTGCAGGTGCTAATAACAGCAACTCCTTGCCTTGGAGCAATACCGCCAATAGTAGCAAATTGACCCCCAACATATACCTCGTTGCCCGAAAGGGCTAAGGCAAAAATAGTATTATTTGCATTTGGGTTCCATGTGGCATCGGCTGTGCCCGAACCAGTAGCACTTAATTTTGCAATATAATTTCGTGCTAGGCCGCCAATAGTAGTAAACTGTCCTCCAACATATACATCGCTCCCCGAAAGGGCTAAGGCAAAAACAGTACTACTCGCATTAGGATTCCACGTAGCATCAGCAGTACCGGTGCCTGTAGTGCTTAATTTTGCAATGCGGTTGCGAACTTGGCCGCCAATGTTATTAAAACCTCCTCCTACATATACATCGCTCCCCGAAATGGCTATGGCATTAACATTACCACTAGCAATAGGATTCCACGTAGCATCAGCAGTACCACTTCCAACTGCGCTTAATTTTGCAATGCGGTTGCGAGTTTGACCGCCAATAGTAGTAAAATTTCCTCCCACATATACATCGCTGCCCGAAACGGCTAAGGCCAAAACACCAGCATTTGCGTTAGGGTTCCACGTAGCATCGGCAGTACCTGTGCCTGTGGTACTTAATTTTGCAATTCTATTTAGTGCTTGGCCACCAATGTTTGTAAAAGCTCCTCCTACGTATACATCACTCCCCGAAAGAACCATTGAATTAACTGTATTATTTGAATTAGGATTCCACGTAGCATCTGCTGTTCCACTTCCAACTGTACTTAATTTTGCAATTCTATTTAGTGCTTGGCCGCCAATGGTAGTAAATGCTCCTCCTACATATACATCGTTCCCCGAAAGGGCTATAGAATTAACGCCGCCGCTCGCATTCGGATTCCACGTAGCATCGGCAGTACCAGTTAATTTATTAAAACGCACTATATTATTTACAGTTAAACCGCCCAAGCTTTTAAACCCTCCTCCTACATATACATCGCTTCCAAAAATGGCTATGGTAGTTACAATATTATCCGTATTTGGATTCCACATAGCATCGGCAGTACCCGTGCCTGTAATGCTTAATTTTGCAATGCGATTGCGAACTTGACCGCCAATAGTAGTAAAATCTCCCCCTACATATACATCGCTTCCCGAAATAGCTATGGTGCCTACATTACTATTAGCATTTGGATTCCACGTAGCATCGGCAATGCCAGTACCTATGGCACTTAATTTTGCAATATAATTTCGTGCTTGGCCGCCAATGTTTGTAAAACCGCCCCCCACATATACATCACTACCCAAAAGGGCTATGGCATAAACATCAAAATTTGAATTAGGGTTCCACGTAGCATCGGCTATGCCAGCACCTGTGGCACTTAATTTTGCAATTTTATTTCGTGCTTGGCCGCCAATGTTTGTAAAACTGCCTCCTACATATACATCGCCCCCCGAAATAGCTATGGTAGTAACAGCATCGTTCGCATTCGGATTCCACGTAGCATCGGCAGTGCCAGTAGCACTTAATTTTGCAATATAATTTCGTGCTTGTCCATCAATAGTATTAAACCCTCCTCCTACATACACATCGGTTCCCGAAAGGGCTATGGCAAAAACACTAGCATTTGGATTAGGGTTCCACGTAGCATCGGCAGTACCAGTGCCTGTGGCACTTAATTTTGCAATATAATTTCGCGCTTGTCCACCAATGTTAGTAAACTCTCCTCCCACATATAAATCGCCACCCGAAATGGCTAAGCTTAGTATATAAGAATCCGCATTTGCATCCCAAGTCATATCCAACTGGCCTGAGCTTAAAATGTGTGCTATGTAGTTTCGGGCAACTACTGTGTTAGAAGAAGTTGTAATCGAATTAAAGTACCCACCAATAAACCAACCGCCACTTCCATCAGATAGTGATGTTGAAACTCTGGCGTTGGGGCGACAATGGGTTAAATTAGGACTGGTATTAGTGGCAGTTATAATAGCACCATTGCCTGTTGGGGGCCCCGCATAACCAAAGCTACCACCAAGGTACATGTAGTTTGCATCTTCGGCTATTGCTTTAATAGATGTTGAGCCGCCACTTACAATCCAATGGTTGTAATTGGCGTAAGGCGATTGGGCTTTGAGCTTAGTAACTAAAGCAACATGGCACACTAAGATGCACATTATAATTTTTGAGTAGTAATTTTTGTTCATAGGTGTTTTTTTTAATGCAAATTTAGGTTAAAAACTATTGTTTATTATTTTTTTGGATAGCCATTACTTTGTGGTTTTGTATTACTTTGTTGTTTTGTAACACCTATCTATTATTGGAACTAAAATTAGCAAAAAATAAGGCGTACGGTATTGTGCCTGTACCATAAA
Source organism: Bacteroidota bacterium (assembly GCA_043718985.1). GTDB lineage: Bacteria > Bacteroidota > Bacteroidia > B-17B0 > Aurantibacillaceae > UBA4416. Next base: position 4,144 of record JAYSUQ010000136.1, read on the forward strand.
CCACATTTGGTGCAAAATTTAACTGAGCTTTTGTGCTTATTGAGAATACCAAAAGGCTGGCTATGATTAGTAATTGTTTTTTCATATGTAAATTTTATTGTTTTTAATTGTCATATGGTTTAGCCAGTTTATCTTTATTTGTGTTTAACTCAATTGTTTTATTGTTTTTTATTTGTTTCGTTGAGTGCTTGGCAATTGTGTTTTGGCAAA
>JAYSUQ010000137.1:0-4340 GCA_043718985.1 Bacteroidota bacterium
CGATATTTTGAAAAAATTTCTTTCAAAATCACTAGCTTTTTTTAATTTTTCGGAAATTCGATCTAGCGAAATTTCTACTTCCTTATTGTCGAACAACAACAAAATATTATCATTTACAAATTTTATATCCTGAATATTATAAGTGGTAACCATAACTTTATTTCTTAAAATGATTATTCCAACATTCTATTATTAAGTCGAAGTGTTGGTAAATTATTTTCTTTATTTCTCTATTTGATGATGGAGTTAAATTGAAAGCAAACTCTTCTTTAATTTCAAATGCATCAATTAAAATCCAAAATTTACATTCCATATCACCTTTTTCTGCATGTATATGAATAGGTTCTGATCCCTCGTTTGAGTAAAAAAACAATCTCCAACCATATATAAATAAAACTGTAGGCATTAATATCTACTAAAGATAACGTTTTTAAATTAGACCTGGTTATATATTTTGTGTCATGTATAAAGACAACTCAGTTTTTTTATTTTTTAATAAATATTGTAAACTCAGTTGTTGGGCTTTCGTTAGAATTATTTACAGCTAAAATTTCTAAAGGATAAATTAAAGGGCCCATAACGTGACCCATAAATGGCAACACATACAAGCCGTTTTCTAATAAAAACCAATATGCTTTTATTAATGGGTTTGTTGTATCAACAGGTTTGTTGGTGTAATACATAAATGGTTTGTAGGTTACTAACTCAAAGCCATTTTTGGTAAACACATCCATTAAATACTGTTTTGTACGGGATACCTGACTTTCTCCACGTTGCACATTACCGTGTAAATAAAAATCAGAATACACAAAATGCCCTCCTGTTTTTGTAATAGAGGCAATGTTTTTTATAGATTGTTCAAAACGAACATCATCAACAATATGAAACAACACATCCATTGCTGATACTAAATCATACATTTGGTATTCGTTATTTTTATTAAAATTAACATCACCAATATCAGATAAAAAAAAGTTAGTATTTGGAAAAGTTTTTTTAAGGTTATCTACTGCTGTGGGCGTAATATCAATACCTGTAATGTTTTTTACATTTAACTCGTGCCAAGCTTGTATATAAAACCCAGTACCCGAGCCAATATCCAACACATTACACTCATTAAACTTTAAATTTAATTTGGGCACTTGTTTTGCAAACACGTGTTTGCGCACTTTATAAGCCCATTTATTAAACGATGGCCCAAGTTTTTTAAACCCAACACCTTCTAAACCACCAATGGTGTGTAATCTATCTTCCCAATAATTATTAGGGTTAAAGTTTTTGTTGTTCATATTTTGCAATAAATTGTTGTACTAAATGTTGTTTTTCGTGTGGCACTAAATAATAATCTACAAAAGGGGTATTGTTATTTAAAAAATTAATTACTGGCACTAAACCATTATTGGTAGCGCGGTAATACAGGTAATTGTAATTAGTTAAAATAGATTCGATTTCCTTTTCAACTTCGTTTTTTAAAATTTCGCATTGTATAATTGGCCTATGGTTTTTTAAAACCTCATTGGCACCCATTAACACAAAGTACTCGTTGGCTTCGGTATCTAATTTAATTAAATCAATTTTTAAATCGCCTAAATTATCATTCACAAAATTATCTAAAGTATTTATTTCTACTTCAAAATTTATTTTGGCTCTATTGCCCGATTGATGTTGACTTAAACCTCCATCGCCAGTTAATTGAGGGAAATTATTGAATTTTTTATTAGCAATACAAAAAAACTGAGCTTTACCTTTATTATTTGATAGTGCTAATTTTTGCGCTTTTATATTAGTGAAATTATTAATTGAGATGTTTTGAATTAAATAATCAAAAGCAGAAGGCATAGGCTCAAAAGCATACACTACAATATTTTTATTTTTAATAGATGATGCTAGTAAAGCATAATAGCCAATGTTTGAACCGATATCAAAAAAAACGTGCGATGTTTTAGCTAACTCACAAAACACTTTAACCGAACTAAACTCAAAGCCCTCAATGTTATCCCAAAACAATATTTTAGTTGCATAACTTGTTGGGTTTGTAACCATTTTAAACAATGGCACACTATTTCCTATGACATTAAAAACACCATTAATTGGAAATTTATATTTTATAGGTAAGCTTTTAGAAAATGGTTTTAATGTATCTCTTAAAAAACTATTAATATATTTGTTATACAATAAATTTTTGAACATAATGCAGTCAAAGTCTATACTTCTTTTATCTTATTGGTATCCTAACAAAAGTAATAAAAATTTTGGCATTTTTGTTAAAAGACATGCTCAAGCCATTAAGCAAAATCATAATGTTGTTGTGCTATCTGTCAATATTTTAAAATCAAATTCATTATTTAAAAAAAGTATTACAAATTTTATTGACGAAAATGGTATTGAAACACATCAACTTTATTTAGAATCGCGGTTTAATAAATTATTGTACGTTTTGTTGCCCTTGCATTATTTTATAATAAAAAATTATGTTTTAAATAAATTAAACTTAAAACATAATTTTAATGTTATACACTCAAATGTAATTTTCCCTTGCGGCATAATTGGTTATTGGTTATCAAAAAAATTAAAAATAAAACACGTAATAACCGAACATTGGACTAGGGTAGATAATTTTTTTTCAAAAAATTTATATGCAAATATTGGAAAAAAAACATTAAATAATGCGCAGTCCATAACATGTGTATCAGAGACTTTAAAAGCTACAGTTCAAAAATACACAAATAATAATCGTTTTTTTATTGTGCCAAATGTTATTGATGGCTCTCAATTTTACTACGACACAACAATTAATAAAAATGCAGAGTTTACATTTATTGCAGTAGCAAGTTGGATGCCACATAAAAATCCGTTTTACTTTTTAAATGCATTACAAAATTTGGTTAATAAAAATAAATTAGAAAACTTTAAAATGGTTATAGTTGGTAAAGGTGGGCAACTTGATGAAATAAAAAAACGCAACTATAATTTTACTATTGAATTTAAAGGAAGTTTAAATTCTAATGAGGTTAAAAATGAATTAAATAAAAGTCACGTATTTTTACACGGTAGCGACTACGAAACGTTTTCTGTTATTATTGCCGAAGCCTTACTATGCGGATTACCTAGCGTTGTTAGCCCTTATGGTATAGCTATGCAAGTTATTAATAACACAAATGGGTTTGTAACTAATAATACCAATAATGATTGGGAAGAAAAAATTTTGAAATGCTACCATACAAAATACTATAATTATAAAATAGCAGAACAGTTAAAAGGCAAGTTTGATGTGAATGTTATTGGTGAGTTATTTAAAACCACATACTAAAAATGAAACTAAATATTATTTTATTTGTCATAACAATACCAATGTTTTTATTTTCTCAAAAAGAAAATAACATTTGGTTATTTGGAACGGATGCAGGCCTTGATTTTAATACAACACTACCAACATCTATTAATAGTGCGGGAACAATTAATGCCTTTGAGGGCGTTGCAAGTGTTTGTGATAATATTGGAAACTTATTGTTTTATACGGATGCCGAAAAAATATATAACAAAAACAACATAGTAATGCCAAATGGAAATGCAGTATTAGGTGGATCTTCATCATCTATGGCAGCTTTAATTGTACCTAAACAAAATGACTGCTCAAAATATTATGTTTTTACAACTGGCGATCATTTAACAGGTGGAGACTTTAGATATTCCATTGTTGATATGTGTTTAAATGGAGGGCTTGGTGATGTTACTATTAACAAAAATATACTAATAGATTCTAATACAAGTGAGAAACTAACTGCTATAAAACATTCAAATGGTAAAGATGTTTGGATTGTTACTCATCTTTTGAACAGTGGTGCTTTTAATGCCTATTTATTAAATGCTTCAGGCTTATCTTTAACTCCTGTTACAAGTTTGGCAGGTAGTTTTACCGCATCAAATTTAATGATAGGTTATCTGAAAGCCTCGCATAATGGAAAAAAAATAGCATCCTGTACAACTTTTGGAAATACATTTGAATTATTTGATTTTAATACAACAACAGGTATGCTAAGTAATAGCCAAGATTTAACATCAGATTTGAGTTTACCAGGTGGGTTTTATGGGTTAGAGTTTTCGCCAAACGATAGTTTATTATACGCAACAACAACTGTTGGAACAAATACATTATTTCAAATTAATTTATTTCCATTACTTACTGTAACAACGATTAATACAGTTGGCGGAACTTATACATTTGGTGCATTGCAATTAGGGCCTGATAATAAAATTTATTTAGCACATAATTTAGCTACTTCGTTAGATGTAATTAACAACCCAAACAAATTAGGTGTAGCATGTAATTTTTCAATTGC
>JAYSUQ010000138.1:0-4333 GCA_043718985.1 Bacteroidota bacterium
GCCGATTTAATGCCCGAAATTGTAGAGTACATTAAAGCAAACCCACGTTGGATGGTTTCGTTGCAAACACACAAGTATATGAATATACCTTAAGTGTATTTTTCGAATAAATTATTACATAACAACAAATTATACTTGAGGAACAAAATCACTTTGCTCGGCATAAAAAGCAGTTTTGGTTAACAACATCGTTATGTTTTCAATACTTAAAGTATTTGCTTCGGTAGTATATTTTAAATAAACCGATTCTTCTATAATTGCATAAGCTACCGAACTCATACCATAATTTTTTTGCAATAAGTAAATTAAAAAACCTTCTTTATTTTCATCAGGTAACGAACATAATGGGCAAACAATTTGAAATAAAAATTGCTTTTCTTGCTCCCAAACATCAATCATTATATCAAATTTACCTTTTTTTAAATTCCATTGTCCAACTTGTTGGCCACGAGTTTCGGTAACTGGTATTCCTAATTGTGTTATTGCAGCTTCAACATTATCGTAAAAAGTTTGTATCATTTTTAGTTTGTTAGTTCGTTTAATTTATCCGTTAAAAAAAGGGCCATTTGATTTGTGTAAAATTTATTTTTAAATTGCCCAACCCACTGTATCCCTTTGGTAGCATTGGTTAAAAAAACTTCGTCGCCATTAATAATAGTATTTATAGTTAATGTTTGCTCAAAGGTTAATATTTTATGTGTACTAGCTAATGCCATTATTTGTTTTCTCATTACACCATCTACACAACCATCTGTAAGTGGTGATGTATATAATGTGCCATTTTTAATTACAAAAACATTGGCACTTATTGTTTCAATAATGTTACCTGCATCGTTAATTAAAAAACAATCGTCGAGTTTTAACGATTTTTTTGTAAGGCCTGCCATTACATAAAGTAAAGCATTACCTGTTTTTAAATTTGATAATTTATTATTTTGTTTTTTAATTTCGGCATACACATCTAACCATAATCCTTTTTTATTTAAAATAAATCCTTTTGTTTCTAATGATTCAGTTTCTATTAAAAAAGATATATCATTTGTTTGTGGTGTGTAATAACCGCCTTCGTTTCTAAAAACGGTTAATCTTATTCGGGCATTGTTGTTACATTTATTATTTATAACAAGCTGCAAAATTAATGCTTCAATATTTGCAATTGTAAATTCGGCAGGCACATTCATTCGCAAAACCGTCATTCCTAATTTAATACGCTTAATGTGATCGGCTAAAAACAAAGACTTTCCATTTACTAAGAGCATACTTTCAAATAACGAATCGCCATATCTAAAAGCCCTGTTTGTAAAGCTAATTGCAGGCTCGTAAATGTCAATTAAATGACCATTATATATACAGTATGTATCTTGCACAGGTGTTAAAAGTATATAATAATGATTTTAATTTTTAGTGGTGTTGATAACATATGTGTTAATGTTAATACTCAAAATAAATACCAAAAAAAAACTGTCTAAAATTTACTTTAGACAGTTTTTTATTTGTTTATGATTAATTAATCTTTTAATAATTCGCGAGCAATTACAACTTTTTGTATTTCGCTTGTACCTTCGCCAATGGTACATAATTTACTATCACGGTAATATTTTTCGGCCGGAAAATCTTTTGTAAATCCATAACCTCCAAAAATTTGAACAGCTTCATTTGCATTTCTAACACACACTTCAGATGCGTAGTATTTAGCAAATGCACCTTCTTTAGTCATTTTTTGACCGCGATTTTTTAAATCGGCTGCTTTAAATGTTAATAATTCGGCAGCATCTAATTCGGTAGCCATATCGGCTAATTTAAAACTAATTGCCTGAAAATGAGCAATTGGTTTGCCAAACTGTTCGCGTTCTTTAGCATATTTAACCGAGCATTCAAAAGCACCACGAGCAATACCACAACTTAATGCCGCAATAGATATACGACCACCATCTAAAACTTTCATTGCTTGTATAAAACCATCACCTTCTTTACCCATCATTTGGTCTTTATGAACCCTACAGTTATCAAAAATTAATTCAGCAGTTTCGCTTGCACGCATACCTAATTTATTTTCTTTTTTGCCTGATTTAAATCCTGGAGTTCCTTTTTCAATAATAAATGCACTCATACCGTGGCTATCGCCTTTTTCGCCAGTACGCACTATAACAACAGCCACATTACCAGTGATTGCGTGAGTAATAAAATTTTTACTTCCGTTTATTACATAAAAATCACCATCTTTAACAGCAGTAGTTGCCATTCCACCAGCATCAGATCCTGTACCGGTTTCTGTTAAGCCCCAAGCGCCAATCCATTCGGCCGTTGCTAATTTTGGTAAATATTTTTTCTTTTGTTCTTCGTTTCCAAATGCTAAAATATGACCAGTACATAACGAGTTATGAGCTGCCATTGATAAACCTATTGAACCACAAATTTTACTTAATTCGATAATTGCCGTTACATATTCTGTATACGATAATCCCGATCCGCCATATTCTTCAGGCACAACTACGCCCATTAGGCCTAACTCTCCTAGTTTTTTAAATACGTCAACCGGAAATATTTGTGCCTCGTCCCATTCCATCATTTTTGGATAAATGTTTTCTTTACCAAATTTGCGAATCATATCGGCTATTGCAATTTGATTTTCGTTTAACTGAAAATTCATTCCTATTGTGTTTTCTAATACTGTGCTAGACATGTGATGTTATTTGAATGTATATTTAATTTTTGTTTACCATTTAAAAATTCTAAGCCAACTACAAATGCAAAACCACTAACGGTTGCGCCTTGTTGTTTAACTAAATGTGCTGTTGCCTCGGCAGTGCCACCTGTTGCTAATAAATCGTCGTGTATTAGCACATTCCATCCTTTTTTTAGGCTATCAACGTGCATTTCAATTTTAGCAGTTCCGTACTCTAAACTATATTCGTAACTAATAGTTTTGTAAGGTAGTTTACCTGCTTTACGAACTAAAATAAATGGAATATTTAGCTTATTTGCTAATAACATTCCAAATAAAAAGCCTCTACTTTCAACACCAACAATTGCATCTGGTTTATGCTTTATCGATTCAATAAACCCATCAACTATTTGATTACACAATGTTTGATTTTCTAAAATTGGAGTAATGTCTTTAAACATAATTCCTTGCTTCGGAAAATCAGGTACATCTCGTATTGCAGCTTTTATATTTGTTTCTAAATTCATAGTAATTACAGTTTTACAAACATAATGATATTTTGATAAAATCCTAAAATAATATTAAATATCTATCTGATTTTTAACTGTTTTTGAATTGAATTTTTCGAATAAAATAATATTTAATAAAATGAGTAACATTCCATAAAAAACATCTTCAATAGGTATTGTAAATAAGCGAATTGCTAGGTTGTAGTTATTATTATAAATTACAACTGGCTGCTTAGTAAAACTGCCAGTTAAAATGCCATTTGATATAAAAAATGGTAGTAAAATAAACGCATAGCTAATAAAAAAAGCTTTTAGCATGTGTGTTTTTTTAGTTACAACATACAACAGCAATATTGCCATTAAAATAAACGTAATTGATGTATAAATTTTTGAATATAAAAACAAACCTATTAAAATTAATAAACTAATTAAGGCATAAGTTAAAATTATAAATGGCTTATTATTTGTTGTTGGTTTTGTAAATAACGTTACACAATAATATGTAAAAACACACGGGTAGGGTATACAAAAAAAGAATAAAATCTCTTCAATAGGTAAATTTAATATTGATACGCCTAATGTGTAATTGTTATTAAAACCCCAAACCCCAATTTTAGTAAATATACAATCCCAAATTATAAAAAAAAGTGCAACAATACTACTCGATTTTAAAAATGGGATTAGTACTTTATAAAATTTTATTTTTTTGTGAAATGTAAATACAACAGTTGATAATAAACAAACAATATCAATTATTAGATATAAAAAATGCGATTCCATTATTTATTATTTAACGCTTCTTTAAAATATTTAATTGGCACAAATAGCATTCCAAAGCATTCTCCATCTGGTTTATCTAAATGTTTATGATGTATTTTGTGCGCTTTACGCAAAGCTCTAAAATAAAAATTATCTGTTTTGGTAAATAATTTTAATCGTTGATGTATAAAAATATCGTGAACTAAAAAATAGGCTAATCCATAAAAAAAAATGCCTAACCCAATAAAAAATAAAAACAATAAGTTAGGCATAAAACTACCAATTGCAAATAATGCAATAGAAGGCGTTGCAAAAATTATAAAAAAATAATCGTTTTTTTCGAGTACCGAATTGTGATTTTTGTTGTGATGATCGGCATGTAGTAACCATAAAAAACCAT
>JAYSUQ010000139.1:0-12769 GCA_043718985.1 Bacteroidota bacterium
AGAGTTAATTGCACAACAGTGCCCTGTGTATTATGGTGCAGCGGTTTACCAAGCTCGCACCGTGTTGTTTGATTTAGTAAAAAAACAATACAAAAACGAGTGCGAAAAAGTAGCACCAATTACTGCAAGCGGGCACCGTTTGGCAAATGTACTAGCGAGTGCAAGCGCACAAACAGCAAGCATTAAGGTTTACCCTAACCCTGCCAACAGTGTGGTGTTTGTTGATGCTGGTGGGTACAGCAATGTAACTATAAAGCTATACAATGTAGTAGGCGAATTGGTAACACAAAAAACAATAACCGAAAGCGGCAGTGTTGATGTGAGTGCTTTAGTAAGTGGCATGTACACCTACAAAGTAGTAACAAATGCTACCGAACTAAAAGTTGGTAAATTAATTATTAGCAAATAATATTATTAAAAGGTGTTCGCAATTAGCGAACACCTTTTTTTGTTAAATGAAAAAACACTTATTATACTTACTACTGTTTGCAAGCACCGTTGTAACAAACTATGCTCAGCTCAACTTAGTGCCTAACCCATCGTTTGAAGATACCGTTGGTAATAATTGTTTTGTTCAAATGGCAATTGATAATTCTCCGTTTACTACGATTCATTATCAAAAAAACTGGTGTACTTATAAAAATATGGCAATCGATTATTACAATTATTGCGCTAATTTTTTTCCAGGCAATCCATATCCCGTAGCAGCAACAATACCTCAAAACTGTTATGGCTACCAGTATCCACATACAGGCAATGGATACATTGGGATTCTTTTGTATGCAATAAATAATTTACCAGATAGTTCGGCTATTGATTTAGAGATTGCGGTGGTGCGCTTAGCACAACCCTTGCAAAAAGGGCATTGCTATTATGGCGAATTTTATTATAGTTTAAGTAACATTAATGCCATTAGTATTAATAGGCTGGGTATGCTATTATCGGCTAACGTAAACACCTTGGTGCCATTTGTGTTTGATAATGCAGCGCAACCACAAATACAGTATGACACCACGCAGGTGTTAACCGATACCTTAAATTGGGTTAAAATTAGTGGTAAATTTATTGCAAATGGTGGCGAAGATTTTTTGAGCATTGGTAATTTTAGGGATGGTGCTCACGTTAAAAAAAAATTTATAACTACCAATTTTGTGTCGCCTTGTAATATTTTAAATCACGAGAAAGCAACTTTTGTTTATATCGACGACATAGTCTTATACGAGCTACCTAAACCCAACTTAGGTAATGATATAAACACCTGTGGCACAAAAACAGATAGTTTACAAATTGGCGATGCTACCCTAACAAACAATGGGCTAAATGTGCATTGGTGGCTTCGAGAGCCTCAGCCACCATCTGGGCCACAGCCACCTAACACGTTATTACCCAACCTAACAAATACCATAAGCGTTAGTGCCACCAAAACTGCTACCTACATTATGGAGTATGAGGGTTGCACAGCCGATACGGTAATAGTAAACTATAAACCACATTGCCCACTATTAAGCGATAGTGTGCTTGTAATACCCAATGTTATAACGCCTAACGGTGATGGCATTAACGATGTGTGGCAGTTTACCTTGCCACAAGGCTACACACTAAGCGCCCTGCACATATATAACCGTTGGGGCACGCCAATTTTAAATGATAAACTAGAACTAAAAAATACAGTACTTTGGGATGGCCGCAGCACTAGTGGCGAACCCTGTAGCGCAGGTGTTTATTACTATGTTATGGTTACAAACGATGGCGCAACATATAATGGGTACATTAGTGTTTTTAAGTAGGCATAAATGAATAGGTCAACTTAATAAAAAAGAGGTAGCTTCTATTTGTGCGTTTAGTTATATTTTTTTAGATAATTATTGATTTATTAAATAAATCATTATGGTATTACAAAGTATCATTAATAGATTTAATTGATGGCATTTATTTTGTAAAAACAACTAATGATATAAATAAAACTACAATACATAAAATAATTTTAAGTAAATAGTTTTTTATGATTCATTCAAAATAATTATAAATTGTTTTTGTGTGTGAAATTAAATAAATGAAACAACAAATAAATACTAGTAGCAAATAAAAAAAACGCTCCTGTTTGGTGCAATACGCCTAGTAATACAGGCACATTATATAACAACGTTAGTACTCCTAAAATAAATTGAATTGTAACTCCAAAAATTAAAAAAGTAATGCCAGTGTACTGTTGCTGTGTAAGCTTTAATGAGTTTGACTTGCGCCAAATTAAACACAGCAACAACACAATAACAAAGGCTAATGTGCGGTGTATAAATTGTATGCCGCTTGCGTTTTCAAAACAATTTAAATAAACACTATCTTTTATGGTAACTTGCTCGGCAACCCAACTATTGCCCATTTTTGGCCACGTATTAAAAATTTTACCAGGCCTAATTTTAGCCGCATCTCCCTCAACATATCCTGCTGTAAATGCGCCGTAAACAATTTGTATAATAAGCACGCAAAAAAACAAAATGGTTAAGGCTTTTAGTTTAACGCCATCGTTATTTTTAATTGTACCATTAGGATATATTAATTTTAAGGCAAACCAAAACGTAAAGGCAAATAAGGTAAACGCACTCATTAAATGTGTTGCTAGCCTAAAATGACTTACGGCCGGTTTATTTTGCAGCCCGCTATAAACCATCCACCAGCCAATTACTGCTTGCATAGCACCCATTACAAATAATAAAAAAAGTGAAGGCAGCATTTCCTTTTTTATTTTTTTACGAATTAATAAATAAATTAATCCTACAACAAAAACATACATCATACTACGTGCAACCATACGATGAAAATATTCCCAAAAAAAGATGTGTTTAAACTCGTGTAATTGCATGCTTGAGTTTACTTTAATAAACTCAGGGCTTTGTTTGTATTTTAAAAATCGTTGTAGCCAATCATCATCAGATAAGGGTGGTATACTGCCCATAAAATTCCAATCGGTAATTGATAAGCCTGAGTGGGTAAGCCGTGTAATGCAGCCAATAACAATTAAACAGTAAATTAAAAAACAACCTGTAAGTAACCAACAAATAACCCATTTGTTTTGATTTTTTAAAATCATAGTAGCAATATTTACACAAACTTACTAAGCATTTTGCAATTATTAAAAAATTACTGCTTTTATTTTTCAGTAAAATAATATTAAAGTTTACCGTTGCTTTTATGCGTAAAATTTAATACTTACAATATAAATTTAGTTACAATTGTTTAATGCAATCAATAAAAAATTTCACCTTGTTTTTATCAATATCGGGATATAAGCCGTGACCTAAGTTTGCTATGTAACGTTGTTTGCCAAAAGCGTTTACCATTTTGCGTGCCGTTTCTTCAATAGTCTTTTCGTTGGCATATAGCATACAAGGGTCGGCATTACCTTGTAACGTTTTTTCGTGTCCGATAATAATTCGAGCGTCTTGCGGGTTAATTGTCCAATCTAAACCAATGGTATTGCAATTTAATTTTGCCATATCGGCCAGTGCAAAGTGTGCGTCTTTAGCAAAAACAGTAACTGGCGCTAAGGGTTCAATGGCATCGCATATTTTAGAAATGTATTGTAACGAAAATTCTAAATATTGTTCGTGACCTAAAACACCCGCCCAACTGTCAAACAATTGTATCATATCGGCGCCAGCAGCAACTTGCGCTTTTAAATAATTAATGGTGCTTTGGGTAATTTTTTCGAGTAATTGATGAGCTAATTTTGGCTCTTGATAAAAAAACTTTTTTGCTTGGCTAAATGTTTTACTGCCACTACCTTCAATCATGTATGCCATCAGCGTCCAGGGTGCGCCAGCAAAACCAATTAATGGCACACGATTATTTAACCCTTGTTTTGCTAATTTAATAGCTTGTATTACATAATCTAATTCTTCGGCACCAGCTATATGTAACTCATCAATATCTTTTTCTGTCTTAATTGTTTTTTCAAGCCAAGGGCCTTTGGCTTCAATCATTTGATAAGGCAACCCCATTGCTTCGGGTATTACCAAAATATCCGAAAAAATAATTGCAGCATCAACACCTAAAATATCTACTGGTTGTATGGTAACTTCGGCGGCAAGTTCGGGTGTTTTTACAAATTCAATAAAATTTTTTGCTCGGCTTCGGGTAGCTTTATATTCGGGCAAAATTCGTCCAGCTTGACGCATTAACCAAATGGGTACTCGCTCTACTTGTTCGCCTTTTGCGGCTCTTAATATTAAATCGTTTTGATACATTAGTTATAAATTTCGGTTAAATTATTTTTTATTCTGTTACAAATATCGTCTAGTGGCAAATCATTATCATCAACCCCAAACGGATCTTCAATTTCTTCGGCAATTAACTCAATACTAGCAAATACATAAAGCACAATCATAGTAATTGGTATGGTGGTATATTTAAACTCACTTCCAAAAAATATAGGTAACGAAATGATATATAAAAAAATCATTTTTTTTAAAAATATATTATAAGAGTATGGTATTGGTGTGTTTTTTATGCGCTCGCAAGCACCGCAATTATCGGTAAACGATTTTAATTCTTCATTAATGATTAAAACATGGTTATTTGTTAAAATGCCACGTGTATTTAAATTGTTAATATGCTCGTATAATTTTTTAGCTACTAAATTTGGTTTGTGGTTTGCTTCCGAAAACTCTTCTAATGTAAAGTCATCAACAACAAAAAATTCATGTTGTACATAATTATCACGTAAATGATTTTTTGCACTAAACACATAATTTGTAATTAAGTGCTGTAGATTTTGACGTTCGATTTTATAATTTTTTGGAATGTAAGCAGATAGTTTTAGGGATAAATTACGTGAATTGTTTACCATGCTACCCCAAATTTTTCTCCCTTCCCACCATCTATCATAAGCGGTGTTAGTTCTAAACACCAACAACATAGATAGTACAAAGCCTAAAATGGAATGCATTACCGTAGGGTTTTTGGTTTCTAAATGCAAGTAGTGTAACTCAAGCGAAACAATTAATGCTGCATAAAAGCCTACACATATAATAGATGGAAGAAGCTTGCGAAAGGTATCGCTTTTATGAAATTGAACAATTAGTGTAAACCAATCTTTTGGATTATAAGTAATCATAATTAAAACACAAATTTAGCATTTTAAAACTTGCCCAAAACGAGCAATAAATTTTTTACTACTAAGCGAAACAAATTTTCGTTTTTTTATTGACTTTACATACCAATCTAGTATTGCTTTATCGGTTATATTTTCGTCACATTTTTTACCATTTTTTACAATAGCTTTTTTAATAGTGCCGTTCGCATCAATTTCTAAATAAACATCGGCATATAAATTGGCACAACTTTTACACGAAATATTTTTAATATTTTGAGATTTTAATAAACCGCTGTATTCAAAAAAACTCCAGTCGTTCATAAACGATGTCCATTCGGTTTTTTCATAATCGTTAAAACTAGTATAGACTTGTATTAATTGTAGGGTGTCTTTTTGAGCCTTTGTTGTTAAAGCAAACGCAATTAAAAATAATGTAGCGATAATTTTTTTCATTGTTGTTTGTAATTAGATAAAGCAATAATATGGATAATTTTTGTAGTTTGATGTTTTTTTGATGAGTGGTATTCGTATTAGTGTTTAATGCACTAGTTTAGCCGAATACAAAAATTTAAAATTATGAAACAGTTACTAATTTTTTTAAGCTTATTATTTTTTGGAATCACACTCAAATCTCAAACTCATGTTTGTGCACAACGCAAAGCTAAAAGTTATAATAATAAAACGAGTGTAACTTTGCCTGCTGGTTATGTTGCACCCGAAACTAAATACGATTTAAAATTTTATAATTTAAATTTAAATGTAGAAAGAACTACCTTGTTTGTAAGTGGTAATGTTATATCAAAAGCAAAAGTTGTTGTACCAAGTTTAGATTCGTTTGCTTTTTTATTACATCAAAATCATACGATAGATTCAGTTTTAATAAATGGTATAAAGCGAAACTTTTTGCGCCGAGACAGTTTAATACTTGCAAGTGTTGGAGCGCCAATTTTACAAAATCAGTTATTTGATGCGGTTGTTTACTATAATGGCATTTGCCCAAGTGGTGGCAGTGCAGCAATTGGCGATGGCTATAACCATGCCACATCGGGTAGTTGGGGTAACGAGGTAAGTTGGAGTTTAAGTGAAAGTTTGGTAGCTTACGAATGGTTTCCGTGTAAACAAGATTTAAAAGATAAAATAGATTCGAGTTGGGTGTATGCAACAACAGATAGTGCAAACATGGTTGGCTCAAACGGATTGTTAAAAAACGTAGTAACCATTGGTAATAAAAAACGATACGAATGGAAATCAAAACACCCAATAGATTATTATTTAATTTCGGTATCAACAGCCAAATACAAAGAATATAATTTGTATGCAAAGCCACAGTATTTAGGAGGAGATTCTATTTTAATTCAAAATTTTATTTATGATAACGCAATAAATAACACAAGTTTTGCAACTCAAAAAGCAGCATTAAATAAAATTGTACCAACCATTGAACTCGAATCTAAATTATTTGGAATGTATCCATTTTATGACGAAAAATACGGGCACAGCATGGCGCCACTAGGTGGTGGTATGGAACATCAAACAATGACCACACTTGGTTTTTTTGATTTTGAAATTGACGCTCACGAGCTTGGGCATCAATGGTGGGGAGATAACGTAACATGCAAGGCGTGGAAAGATATTTTTATTAATGAAGGTTGGGCAAGTTATACCGAATATTTATGCGACCAATATTTAGGAAACATTTCGGGAACAACTGCGGTTAGTAAAATGACACAGGTTCACAATAGTGTTATGTCATCGCCAGGAGGAAGTTCTTACTTTACAAATGCCGATACAACAGATGCGAATGTCATATTTGATTCGCGTTTAACATACGATAAAGGTAGTGCTATAATTCATTCTATTAGATATGTAATCAATAACGATTCTGTTTTTTTTAATTGTATTCGTAATTTTCAAACATTATTTGGCCATAGCACAGCTAGTGTAATTGATTTTAAAACACATGTAGAAAATTATACGGGCATTAACTTTACACAATTTTTTAACCAATGGTACTACGGGCAAGGTTACCCAACATTTAATGTAAAATGGAATCAGGTTAGCGGCAGTGTGGTTTTAAAAAACACTCAAACACAATCAATGGCAAGCTCGGTACCGTTGTTTGTTACGCCACTAGATTACCGCATTGTTAGAAGTGGTAAACCTGATACTATTTTAAGGTTAACACACACACAGTTAATAGAAAACTACTCGGTGCCTGTTAGCGGATCTATAACAGCTGTTTTTATTGACCCCGCAAATTGGATTTTAAATAAAGTAATAGGGCCAGCTAAAGATTTAACACTAGGTGTAACTGGTGTTGATGAAAACAATGCTGTAGCCGATGCATTTATTGGTCCTAATCCAACATCAGATATTTTAAATATTAACTTATATAAAAACGACGATGCTGTTGCTGAAATTTATGACGTTAAGGGAAAACAAATTGCAAGTAAGCAGTTTACTGCAAATACTCAATTTGATGTTGCTAACTATGCTAATGGTATTTATATGATAAGTATTAAAAACACAAAAGGAATACTATTAAAAACTATAAAAATTGTAAAAAATTAGACAGTAAAAAACCATAAAAAAACCTTGCAAAATTAACTGTTTTGCAAGGTTTTTTTGTTTTGTAAATACTTAACGTGGGTATTCTATTCTTACGTGGTAAATATTCATTAATCGTTTTTTAAATATTTTTTTAATTTGATTAATATCTTTAAAAGTTATATCGGCATTTAAAAATTGATTTTCATTTATTTGATGATCCATAATTTTATCAACCAACTCATCAATTGTAACCGCATCGTATTTTTTTAAACTTCGCGACGAAGCCTCTACACTATCAGCCATCATTAAAATTGCGGTTTCTTTACTAAATGGTATTGGGCCAGGATATCTAAATAAATCTTCGTTTATAATTTCGCCTTGATGTTCTTTTTTATAGTTGTGTAAAAAAAAGCGAGTAGTAGTGGTGCCATGGTGGGTGCGTATAAAATCAATAATTGTTTCGGGTAAATTATGTTGTTTAGCAATTTCTACGCCACTTAAAACATGGTTAATAATAATTTTTGCACTTTCTTGACTGCTCATATCGGCGTGCGGGCTCACATCGCCAACCTGATTTTCGGTAAAGTACCGTGGGTTGTTCATTTTGCCAATATCGTGATACATAGCGCCAGTTCTAACCAATAAAGCGTTACCACCAATTTTAAAACAAGCCTCTTCGGCCAAATTTGCTACTTGTAACGAATGCTGAAATGTGCCTGGTATTTTTTGAGAAAGTGTTCGTAACAAAGGTTGATTTAAGTCGCATAGTTCTAACAACGTAAAATCAGACACGAAATCAAACATTTTTTCGAATAAAAAAATGAGTGGAAAGGCAAACAACATGCACATACTACTAACTAATAAGCAAATATAAACCAACGTGTTTTGCAAATGCAATGCTGTGTTATTTGCTAAATGATAACCACAATAGGTTATTAAATAAAACATAAATGCTAATAGGGCTGTAATAAATAAGCGCGAGCGTTTGCTAACATCAACAACACTAAATATAACACCAATGCCCGATGTTAGTTGTACAAACACAAACTCAAATTTATCGTAACTAAAAAATGAGGCTAATAGCACAACAACTAAAAATGAAAAGAGCGCCGTTCTACTATCAAAAAAAACACGAATTAAAACTGGAATCAAACAAAATGGTACAGCAAATAAATAAGTTGTGTTGTAATGATGTACTAAGCTTGCTGTTAATATAATAAGCATCATTACTAATAAAATAAAAGTAACGTGCGAACTTTGGCTAAAAATATTTTTTCTAAAAAACAATAAAAACAACATAACTATGCCAAACAAAACAATACAAATTATGGCATAACCTAAGCGGTTTAATAGTTTATTTGCACTAGTTGTGTTTGCCGTTAACTCATCATTATAGCTGTGTAATTTTTCAAAAACATCTTCAGTTATAATGTCATTTTTAAACACGAGTGTTTCGCCTTTTTTTACTTTAAGTTTATATATAGATGTTGGAACATTTTTAGTTTCGCTTTTTAATTGTTGAGTTATTGTTTCATCTAACACAACGTTGGGCGTAATTAATTTAGAAATTTGATTGAAAGCAACCTCATTATTTATTGTGTTTTTAATTAATTGCCGCGCTAATAAAACTGATATTAATTTGTTTTTTGATGAGGCAACTACTTCATTGTTTTCTATTACAAAAAAAACAGAGTCGTGCATTGATGTGTTATATACACCTACGCCGTAAATACTATCGAGTAAATTTATTATGGCTGTTTTGTGCGCATTAGTTGGCAAGGCATTAGTAATTGCAACTGTTGCCACACTTTGTTTTTGATAATAATTTTGTTGTGTTGAGGTTGCAATTTTTGCGTCATCGGCTTTTTTAATTAAAAAATCAGTATTGGCAATTAATGCTTCTTTTGTCCAAACATCGTTAACGGCAATGTTTTGTAAAAAATAGTTAGTGTTTTGTGGCAATAAATAAACAGTGCTAATAACTGCTAAAGCAAAAATAATTGCTTTGTACCAAAGAGAGTGTTTGTCTCTAATTTTTGTAAAGAGTTTGTTCATTAATTAAATATGATTTTTTGTAATAAGGTAATGTTTAAATTTGTTTAATTAATCTTTAATCCACATAAATATTTTGCCATTATTTTTATATTGTTCAAAATCTTTATCAGTTATAATCACAAAAAAATCTACCAAAGGCAAAATACCAAATACGCCGCCAAGTGTTGCTATATAAACAACAGGCACGTGTGGCTTAGTGCCTAAATAAATGCGGTGTAAACCAACAATACCAAACGGAAACGGAAATGCCAATGCGGCCGCTGTAATTTTTTTGTTTAATTTTTGCTTTTGTTTTATAAATAACCTGATAGGGCTAGGCTTATTTAAATTAATTGCAGCGCTATAACTTATGTTAGTTAGTGTAACGTTATTAGCACAAATAGTATAACTATAAAACAGCAAACAAACAAACAAAACAAAACAACACTTAAACATTATTCGTTTTTTAATAAATTAATATCGCTAATTAATTGTACAACAGCAACACTATCGGTACCATCGTAATAACCACGTATGCGTTTTTGTGTATCTATTAACACAAATAATTCGCTGTGTAAAAATCCCTCGGCGCTACCATCATCTTGCAATGCGTTAATTAAATAACTGTAGCGAGCCATATCGTAAATTTGTTTTTTATTACCCGTTAAAAAATGCCATTTATTTTTAATAGCACCATAGTTTTGTGCGTAGCTATTTAATACTGCAACAGTATCGTGCATTAGGTTAACGGTATGCGATAGTATTACAAAATTACTATCGGCTTTAAAGGCCTTTTGCACAGTTGTAAGTTGCGAACTCATTTGTGGGCAAATGCTTTGGCAGCCTGCAAAAAAGAAATCGGCTACTACAATTTTATTTACCATTACGCTTTCGGTAATGGTGTTGCCGTGTTGGTTAACAAATGCAAAATTTTGTATGGTGTGGTAAATGGTATCGGAGGCTTGTGTGCCAGCTAGTTTTTTTTCGCCAATAATGGGCAATAGCTGCTTGTTTGCGGGTTTAGTGTTATTACAGCTTATAAAAAAAACAGTAATGAGTAATAAAAAAAGTTTCATGTAAAAATATATAAAAAAAGAGTTTAGTAAAATACTAAACTCTTGCAAAAATACAATTTTAAATGTTTAGTTAGCAATAACTATTTTGCGTGTAATTATCCCTTTTGTGTGTTTTAAACTTACAGTGTAAACACCGTTTGCTAATTGTTTTACGTTAATTGTTTGGGGCTCTAAAAAACTTGATATGCTTTGTTGCAAAACCACCTCGCCCATTAAGTTAGTAATTGCTAATTGCACTGGGGAGTTAAAAGGTGTGTAAAACTTAATAGTTAACTCACTACTGGCAGGGTTTGGGTAAAGCATTACATCGTATTGTAAACCATTGTTTTTGTTAATACCAACTTGTAACACCTCGCCATTTTTATCAAGTTTTAAAACAAAACCTTCTGCAACTCCAAGGTAATTTGTATTAATCGCATCGTATCTAATCCCCGAAATTAATAAGCCACTATCTATTGTTGAAATTATTGATACTGGCCTATAAAACATATTGTTGCCATAACTTTTTTTCCAAATTAAATTCGCCATCGTATCAAACTTACAAACTAAAATAGATGTGTTTTGCGTTTGTAACAATTGACCATTACTATTAAAGTTTTCTGAGCCCACGGTGTATAAATAATCATTATTTATACACGCATAATTTACATTATCAACGTAACTAATATTTTGAGTACTATCTTTTATTATTTTTGTGCGTACAATCTTATTATCTGTATCTAATACACAACTTATTAAAGCTTCATATGTATCACAGTTGGAGTTGTATACCACATTAAATCTACCAAGTGCAATTGTTTTATTCGGTGTTATTGGCATTTGTTTACTAAATAAAAAAGGCATGCTTATTTCTTGAGAACATGTTGATTCTAAATAGGTTAAGCTGTCTAAGTTAAAGACATCAATAACACTTAAGGAAGTGTCCATGATTACTTTTTGTGCGCCACCGCCAACTGAAGCTTGTGGCGAAAATCCTTTAGCACTTAATATAATTGAATTATCATATGTTAGTATTTCATTTATAAAAGCAGGATAAATAACAGAATCTACTTTATTAGTTTGTATGTTAATTTTATAAACGATTGTATTGTTTGTTGTATTAAAATTAATTGCCGCATATAAATTATGACCTACTTTTATTGTATTAGTAGGATATCCTCTCGTTCCGATAGGATTATTGCAAAGTTGTCGTGCATTTTGAAAACGAAAGAGTGTATCTAATTCTAAAATGTAAGCATCTAATTTATTAGTTGTATTACCTAAAGTGTCAACTAAAACTGCCGACCAATAATAATTTTGATTATGTTTTATAGGAAAGCTTATTGGCGTGTATTGTTTTGGAACAGTAACACTGTCAACTAATAAACCTAAATTATTAAAAGTTAAAATTTGACTGCCTAACCATTTACCATTCACATTTTTTTCTCGGTATTTTAATACCGAAAATTGATTTGATTTGGTTTGTGGGATAAGAGTATGAAAGTATTCGGCCGTTTCGCCTTGGTTTAAAATCAAAAATTGACTGTAAGTAAAATTAATTGTACTTACAGCCAAAATTACAGTTATGAATATTTTAACGAACATTTTTTTAGGTAGGATTTGGTCCACAAATAAATGTTGCATATTTAACTTTTAAGTCCCAGTACATATAAGTTTGTGAGCATCCAGTACAAAGCGTAAAATCTGATTTTAAAATCAAATCATAGTTTGCGATCTGCAAACTATTTGGTGACGATGGTTTGTTTGCAACTGCCCAATTGTAGCATCTTGTTTTGTAAGTGTTTAGAGTTGGGGCGTTAATTGTTTTGTTTTGTGGTAAGCAAAAATCATTTGCATTTGTTACAGAAACAAAATATAATTGAACCCCGCCATTATTCCCATAATTAAAGGCGCTTCCAGTTTTAGTAATTATATTAGTTAATATGGCTATCCGATTATCACACATTAAAAAGTCCTTATATTTAGGGAATGTTATATCCTAAAAATCAGATGGACTTTGAGCGTTCTTTCTCAACAG
>JAYSUQ010000140.1:0-4312 GCA_043718985.1 Bacteroidota bacterium
AATAATTCGCCACGTTTGCCTACACGCTCTTGCATAAAAAATGCAGGACCTTTTGAAGATAATTTTACAACAATAATTAAAATAACATATAGCCAACTAAATAAAATTAATACACTAACAGATGCCAAAACATCAATAAATCGTTTTACAGCTTGCTGCCAATCGGGCATAGCTTGTTTGTTTATTGTAATAAGCGCTGCATCTGATATTGAATTTAATTTGACTTGCCCCGATAAAATATCATACATGTCGGGTATTAATTTAATAGTAATACCAAGGTCGCTTAGTTCGTTTATAATTGTTTCTAAATAGCTGTGTTCCCAGCTTTCAATGGCTACAATTACTTCTTCTATTTTATGCGTTTTTGCTATTTCGCGTAAGTCTTTATATTCGCCTAAGTTTGGAAGTTGTTTTTTTAGTTGATCCGAAAAACCATTCTTTTCGTCTAAATGTATAAAACCTAAAAATTTAATACCTGATGATTTTCGGGTGGTTGTAATTTCATCAAATATTTTTAAAGCACGTTGGTTGCTACCTATAATAACGGTGTTAAAGCCATAACGACCAGTACTAATACGGTAATTTGTTATTGATGATAATATAAAACGAAAGGTAGTAGTAATTAAAAAATGCAATATAAATAAAACTCCAAATACTTTGTAGTACGATTTGTAGCTAGAAACAAAATCATCTAATAAAATAAAAAAGAAAATAAACGTAACGCCAATTAAGGCTACGGCAAAGGTTTGCCCAAACTCGTTAATACGCGATTTACGAAAAATATTTTTATAAAAACCAGTTAAATAATATGCTAATAGCCAACCTAATGGTAATATTAACATTCCTAGGGCGTATTGTCTGTCAAAAACTTGCTCGGGTAAAACGCCAAATTTATCAGGTTCTATATAAAATTTACGGTATAAATAAAATAAACTCCAAGCTAACGAAGCCGAAATAAAATCGGCCATTAGGTATTTTAATATTTGAAGTTTTTTGTTCATTAGTACTTTCTAAATTAATAGACTAACTTAATATTATCTAAATATATTTCTGGATTATCTGTTTGCTTTACTGCTTTTACAAAAATTTCTTGTGTATTATAGGTTGGTGGTGTAGTTAATACGGCCGATAGTTGTATGTAAATTGTATTCCAATTACTGGTAGCATTTAATGTAATGGCAGTTCTTACATCGCTACCGCCGCCAATTACACCAACGGTTATTGGCTGGTTACATTTATAATCTAACTCCAAATATACAGCAGCGCCATTGTTTGGTATGCCGTATAACGGTATGCTCGATACCATCATTGCCGTTGGCTTTGCATCACTCATACCCATAAAAACAGATTTACCAATGCCACCTTTAACTTTTAATGGGTCGGTAATTGTAGTGTAAGATGAATCGCCGATTGATTTGTATAACGAACCAACAACATTGCCATCAAAATTATCAAAAACACTGGTGTTAGCGGTTGTTATATAATTAAAATTAGGTGATATGGTGTATGTTTTACCTTGCTCTAAATCAAAATTAGATAGCGTGTAGGGGGCATAAAAGGTGTATGGTTGGCGTGTTTCGGATATGCCATTGTTTTTAATGCCTGCATATAATATAATATCAGTTTTGTTGCTACCAATTATTGGCATTATGTTTCCTAGTGGGTAGGCACCTAAAAACTGTCCATCAACATAATACCAAATATCTGTTATTTTATTACTCAAAATTACATTTGATGTTGTAACCGTTGGATTTTGAATTATAAAATTTGATGATGCGGGCGCTTTTAATTTTTCTTTATTACAAGAAAAAATAAAAGTTGTTAATGCAATGATTAATAAATAAAGTAAATGTTTTAGCATATTTGGTATAATAACGTAAATATAAGAGGTGATATTGTGTGGTTTGTTAAATAATAAAATTAAATAATATATCTATTTGATAGTCAGTTATTAAACAACAATTTTTATGTTTTTGAACTCTATAAATAGAGTTCAATTAATCCTAGTGGCGCATTTAAGTTAACCACTTTTAAATCGTCATCAATTTCATTTATTAAGGCATCGTTAAAAGGTAAAATTATTTCGGCACCGTTTGGATGCGCTATTGTAATGAGTACATTTTCGGTTTTATCATTCACATCAACAATAGTTCCAATGTTGCCGTGAGTACTGTCGATAACTACATAGCCTACAAAATAGGTTAAGCTATCTTCATCTTCAGTAATAAAATTCTCTAAACAAAATACTGTTTTACCTATTAGTTTTTTTGAAACATCTATATGATCTATGTTTTCGAGTTTTACGATGTAGCCTAAATTTATTTTTTTAAACTCTTGAGTAAAATAAGGCACTTGCGAACCATTCATCTCTAAAAATAAGGCGGTAATTTTTTCGTAATCAATAAAAATATCGTCTTTTAAACGTAGTACAACATGGCCTTTTAAACCGTGAGTTTTACTTATATAACCTATTTGGGTAGTTTGCATTATTAATCGATGGTTTGATTGTCGAAATTAAATTTTGGTAAAGCTAATTTATTTTTAACTGCTATAATTCTTATTACAATAATTAAAATCATACTAATACTGGCGGCTATATTAAAATTTACATTTAAATGAAGCATTATTACATATAGCACGGCTCCAATAATGCAGGCGGTTGCATAAATTTCTTTTGCAAATATTAAAGGTATTTCGTTAAGTAATGTATCTCTTATTACCCCACCAAAAACAGCTGTTATTAATCCTAAAATAACGGCGGCAAAAGGATTTACTCCAAATTCTAAACTTTTTTGAACGCCTAATATGGTATAAATGCCTACGCCAACAGTATCAAATAAAAATAATGTGCGGCGCAGTTTAATGATGTATTTTTTAAAAATTAATGTAATTATAAAAGCACAAATAATTGAAACTAGTATGTTTTTATCATTTAACCAGGCTATTGGGTATGCTCCCAACATCATATCTCTTAAAGTGCCACCACCAATTGCGGTTATAAATCCTGTAAAAAAAACACCAAAATAATCGTGGTAATGTTTTTTATCGCGAGCTGCTAACGAGCCCGAAATAGTAAAAAAGAAAATGCCAATAAGATTTAACCAATAAAATAACATTGCTTTAGTTTAAAGGACTAATTTAGGAGTAAGTGTTTCTCCTTCCCATTTAGCAACAACAGCACTTGCAACAGCATTGCCAACAACGTTTGTAGCACTACGCCCCATATCTAATAACTGATCAACGGCAAGTAATAATAACAACCCTTCGCCTGGTATATTAAACATACTTAGCATGCCTGCAATAACTACTAGAGATGCACGAGGCACGCCTGCCATACCTTTACTTGTAATTAAAAGTACAAGCATCATTTTAATTTGATCGGCCATTGTCATATCAATACCGTAAGATTGGGCAATAAATACCGTTGCAAATGTCATATACATAATACTACCATCTAAATTAAAGGAGTACCCCAATGGTAACACAAACGATACAATGCGGTTACTGATACCAAATTTCTCTAACTGTTCAATTGTTTTAGGCATAGCACTTTCGCTACTTGCCGTGCTAAATGCTAATAAAATAGGCTCTTTAACGTGTGCTAACAATGAAAAAAACTTAATGCGACATATTAAACATATTGTAAATAAAATACCGAAAACAAAAAACAACAAGCCTCCAAAAAAACATATCATTAAATAGGCATAACCACTTAATACATCTAACCCTTGTTGAATTACTACAGCCGTTAAAGCACCAAACACACCAATAGGTGCAAAACTCATAACAAAATTTGTTACCTTAAACATGATGTGCGATAGGCTATCCATAGCTTTTATAATTGGTTTGCCTTGCTCGCCAATAGATGCAGCGGCAATGCCAAAAAATAATGCAAAAATAACTATAGGCAAAATTTCGTTTTCGGCCATTACGCGCACAATGCTATCGGGTACAATGTGTGCTATAAAATTTGATGCCGTTTGTGTGTTTGCTTTAATGCCAGCATCGGCTGTTACTTCGGGCAAATCTAAAGCCATAACTTTACCAGGCTCAAAAATATTTACAATTACTAAACCTAAACTTAATGCTAGTAATGTAGCCGCTGTAAAATAAATAATTGTTTTTGCACCAATGCGCCCAACTGCTTTAAAATCGCCAACCTTTGCAACACCCATAACTAATACAGATAGTACTAATGGAGCAATTATCATTTTAATTAAACGTAAAAATATATCGCTCAATATAGAAAAGTTAGAGGCTATTTTTTTCTTTTCTATTTTTAAATTGGCTTTATCTATTTTAGCACAGGTTG
>JAYSUQ010000015.1:0-6670 GCA_043718985.1 Bacteroidota bacterium
TCGCGGGGACAATTATTTTCGCTTTGCAAATGGCAACAAACATAGTATCTTTGTCAGTAATATTTCGGTAAGAGAATGTTTCAAACCGCACTAGGCAAAGCTACAAAACGTATATATTTGTAAATATGTTTAAAAAAACAACTTTTATACCTTATTTTATAATTATTTGCTTAACAGTTTTTATATGTTGGCAGTTAGTTAACAAATCTTTTTTTACGCAAACCGTAATTGAAAATAACCACATATCAATTTCAAAAATACAAGCTATTGGTAAATTAGAGTTGGTTAAAATTACAATTAAAGATGTGCTTGATTATAATATACAACGTAAATTTTTACCCAATTCAAAAGTATTATTAGTAGTAAGTGGCGAAATTGCAGGCTGCATTGATTTAACTAAAATAGACTCAACCAAAATACAAATTACCGATTCGGTTGTTAAAATTGTGTTACCAAAACCCGAAATATGTTATTATAAAATTGACCATCAAAATAGTAAAATATACAATGCGCAAACTTATTTTATGTTAGATAATCAAATGGAACTAACACAGTTGGTGTTTAAAAATGCCGAAAATTATTTTAAAAGCGATAGCCTAACTCAAATTGTATTTAGGCAAACCGAAAAAAATGCACAATTAATTTTAAAACCTTTATTGCAATCAATCACTAAAAAACAAGTACTATTAACTTTTGATAAAAAAGAAACTAAAAATTAAATTGTGTATTTAATATCAAAAAAAATAATTACAGTTTGTTTTTTAAGTGTATTTGTAATTCATTTTACTTTTGTTTTTTTTGCAACATCGCCGTTAAAAATTAACGGCAAACCAACTACTATTTCTAAATTTTATTGTTATCCGTTTTTTTATCAAACCTGGAGTTTATTTGCCCCCGCACCAACAATTAATTATCAGTTATTTGTACGATATAAAACCAATGTGGGGTTTACAAATTGGCAAAATATTTTTGAAAATGCACTGCAACGCCATAAAAAAAACAAATTAGTTGGTAACGAAAACATAATGCTTTTATTTTCAAATTCGTTAAATTATGCAATTAGTAACATGCAAACTAAATCGGTTATCAAATTAAATGCAACAACTACCAGCCAAACTATTTTGTTGTTTGAAGTTAACCAATACTTAAAATTAAATCATCAATTAAAAAAAGGTAATGAGTTTGAGTGCATTGTATTTGCCAATAAAAGCAAAAGCCCCGTTGCAAATTATTTTGTAAATCAAAAAATAAATTGAATGTTATTGTAACATATTTATTTACAAAGTTAAACCAACCACGCGAGGTTAAATGGTTTACTAATGCATTATATGTTTTTTTGTTATGTAAAATTTTAATTTACACGAGCCAGCTTAACGAATTGTTTTCGGAAAGTGCATTAATTTTTAATAGGCCGTATGTTTCAAACTCAATTAAAGATGTTGCTTTTGTTTTAACTAATAACTACAGTTACCCGTTAGCAATTGTTTTTTTATTTAGTATTACAACAGCTTGTGTTTTATTATTAATTGGTAAAAGTAATTATATAATTAAATTTTTATTGTGGTTGTTGGTTTTAAATTTGCATAATTACCTGTACCCAATTATTACAGCTGGCGAGTTTTTAGTAAATCAATTGTTGTTTTTTAATATTTTTTTAACGAGTAATTCATCAACTAACGTAAATAGTAATAATTTTAAAATTGGTTTACATAACACGGCTTTAATTGCACTTAAAACACAAGTATGCTTAGCTTATTTTATTGCAGCTTTATTTAAATTACAGTGTGCCGAGTGGCTTAATGGGCAAGCGTTACAGCAAATAACGGCAATACATATGTTTAGTAATTATTTTTTAGCATCAACATCAAATTTTATATTAATGTGCGCCACGTATTTAGTTTTAGGTTATCAATTAATGTTTCCTGTTATCGTATTTAACAATAATCTAAAAAAATATGTACTAGGTTTTGGCATATTGCAGCATTTATTTATAGCTTTTGTTATGGGCTTAACAAGTTTTGGATTTGTAATGATAATATGCTACATCTTGTTTTTAAAGTACAATTATAAATAATACATTTACAATATGTTTACAACCGAACAACTTAAAGCCCTTCAGGAGCGACAAACTGCACTGAAGGGATATCTTTGACTATGATAAAAAAAATCATGAGTTAAAAGAACTCGAAGAAAAAACCTTAGACCCAACATTTTGGAACGATTCAAAAAAGGCAGAAGCTGTATTAAAAGAAGTTAAAGCCCGTAAATTATGGGTTAATGCCTATGATAATTTAGTTGTTGCAATTGATGATGCAACCACAATGTATGATTTTTATAAATTGGGTGATGCCTCAGAAAATGATGCTCAAGAATTGTTTGATATAGCTGAGCAAAAAATTGAAACTGTTGAGTTTAAAAATATGCTTAACTCGCCCGACGATGCGCTAAGTTGTGTGCTACAAATTAATGCTGGTGCGGGCGGCACCGAAAGTTGTGATTGGGCAAGTATGCTTGAGCGCATGTATATGATGTGGAGCGAAAAACAAGGCTTTAAACTAACCGAATTAGATAGAGTTGATGGCGATGTGGCAGGGATTAAATCTGTATCAATACAAATTGATGGCGATTATGCGTATGGTAATTTAAAAGGCGAAAATGGGGTGCATCGCTTAGTTCGCATTAGCCCATTTGATAGTAACGCCAAACGCCATACCTCATTTGCATCAGTTTATGTTTACCCAGTTGTTGATGATACAATTGAAATAAATATACACCCTAACGATATTGAAATTCATACCTCGCGAAGTGGCGGTGCAGGTGGGCAAAACGTAAATAAAGTAGAAACAAAAGTTCAATTAACACATAAACCAACAGGTATTGTCGTAGTTTGCCAAGTAGATCGCTCTCAATTAGGAAACAAAGAGAGGGCTATGCAAATGCTGCGCTCGCAATTATACGAGTTAGAAATGCGTAAGCGCAACGAAGCACGTGATTTGGTTGAGGATGGGAAAATGAAAATAGAGTGGGGCAGTCAAATTCGTAGTTATGTGTTGCACCCTTATAAATTAATAAACGACCACCGAACTGAGTTAAAAATTAATGACGCAGAGGCAGTACTTAATGGAAATTTAGACGAACTTATTAAAAATTATTTAATGAATAATAGTAAACGAAAATAAATTATTATTAACCTAAATTAATTTTGAGTAAAATGAATAACGAAGAGTTGATAACACATTTTTATACATGCTTTAAAAATAAAGACTATGCTGGCATGCAAAACTGCTATGCGCATAACGCTTCGTTTAACGATGAGGTTTTTAAAAATTTAAACGCTAAACAAGTTAAGGCAATGTGGCAAATGCTTATTATTAAAGGTAAAGATTTAAAGCTAGAATTTAAAAATATTGTTGCAACAAACGCAATTGTTACAGCACATTGGGACGCTTATTACACGTTTTCTAAAACAGGTAAAAAAGTTATTAATAAAATTGATGCACGTTTTATAATCGAAAACGGAAAAATTATTGAGCATACCGATTCGTTTAATTTTTATAATTGGGCAAAACAAGCGCTAGGCGTAACAGGTTTATTATTTGGAGGTACAACTTTTATTAAAAATAAAGTTAAACAAAGCGCAGCAAGTAGTCTTAATAGTTTTATGATAAAAAATAAGCTATAAATCATAATGACAAAAATTTTATGCATAGATAATAATCACGAAGTGTTGCAAAAAACCCTTACAAATGCTGGCTTTGTGTGTGATTTGTTTTGGGATAAATCAAAAGAGGAGTTACAAAAATTAATTCCGAATTATGATGGCATTGTTATACGAAGTAAATTTAAAATTACTCAAGCTATAATTGATGGTGCTCCAAATTTAAAATGCATTGCTAGAGTAGGGGCAGGCCTCGAAAACATTGATGTTGAATATGCTACTACAAAAGGCATAACCTGTGTTAGTGTTCCTGAAGGGAATAGAGATGCCGTTGCCGAACACGCATTAGGAATGTTATTAATGTTGTTTAATAATTTAAAACGTGCTGATGATGAAGTTAGAAAGGGAATTTGGAAACGTGCCGAAAACAGAGGAATTGAAATTGGAAACAAAACAATTGGTATAATTGGATTTGGTAATATGGGGTCGGCCTTTGCACAGCGTTTGCAAGGGTTTAATTGTAAAGTTTTAGCATACGATAAATACAAAGCTAATTTTGGTGGTAATGGTATAATTGAATCGTCGTTAACGCAAATTTTTGAACAGGCCGATATTGTTAGTGTTCATTTACCATTAACTCCCGAAACTAATTATTACATTAATGATGAATTTATAAATTCATTTAAAAAAAATATTTACTTAATAAATACCGCTCGTGGCAAGTGTTTAAATACAGATGATTTAGTTAGTAATTTAAAAAAAGGTAAAATTAGTGGCGCTTGTTTAGATGTGTTAGAATATGAAACTACATCGTTTGAAAATGTTGAGGTTAAATTTATACCCCCCTCATTGCAATATTTAATTAATAGCAACAACATTATATTAACACCACACATTGCAGGCTGGACTCACGAATCGAACTACAAAATGAGTAAACTTATTGCCGAAAAAATGATTTCAGTTTTAACATAACATTAATTCTCTAATTCTTTAACTGCTAATTCGCCTACTAAAGTTCCTATTGCAACACCCATGCCTCCCATTCGTACTGCGCATACTACATTTGGCGATAAGTGTTTTATGATAGGTTTTTTTTCAGAACCAATTCCCATTATTCCTGTCCACTGTTGCTCAATTTCAAAAGGTGTAGTTGGTAAAATTATGGTTTTTAAAAGGTGAATTAGGTGTGTTTGTATTTTTTCATTTAAATCAAATTCAGTTGTTGTTTCCCTTTCAAAATCTAAATTTCGCCCACCCCCTAATAAAATTCGATTACCAATATTTCTAAAATAATTATAGCCTTCGTTGTAATGAAACGTACCTTTTATTTTTAAATTGTTTATTGGCTTTGTTATTAAAACTTGTGCTCTGGCTGGTTTTAAATCAACATCAGCAATTAGTGTTTTAGCAAATCCATTAGTACAAATAATAACTTGTTTCGTTTTTATATCGCCAATGGTTGTGTTTAATACAACATTTAATTTAGCATCTAAAATTTGTAATACATTTATCGAGTTTAAAATAGTAATATTATTTACTGCCGCCAATTTTAATAAATTAAACATCATTTTACCAGTATCAACTTGCCCTTCTTTTTTATTAAAAATTAAACCCTTAACGTTTTTAAACCCAAATTTTTTTATTTTTTTATTTTGTACCGAATACGTGTTTTTCGATTTTATAAATTGTTCTATAATGTTATTAAATTCGGTTATAGTATAGTCACAAGTTTCAAATAAATCGTCGCCATCAAATAATTCGTAACCGCCAAATTCTTTATAATCAAGGTTTTTATCACCTAACCGTTTCCGTAATAGTTGTAAGCCTTTTATACGCATTTCTACAGTTTGCCAAACGGTTTCGCTGTTTGTTGTTTTTAAATCGTCAATTAATTCGCTAACACTCCCAAAACAAGCAAAACCAGCATTTTTTGTACTAGCACCTTGCGGCAAAATTCCTTTTTCTAAAACTAAAACTTTTGCATTTTTGTGTTTTAGTTTATAGCTAATAGCGGCGTTTAAACCAACAATGCCACTACCAACTACAATTAAATCAACATTGTTAAAAAAAGTATCGTTTTCCCAAAAACTAAAATTTGTTATTTTTTCTATTTTTTGCATCATTTTTGAAATAATAGTTATGGAATTTTGATTAAATTTAAACCTTAACTACAAAATTACAGTTTTGTAAACATTTATGCGCTATAAAATTTTTATAACCTATTTATCATTGCTATCTACTTTGTTAGTGGCACAAGATTGGACTTTGCCTTTTTCGAGTAAAATTGAAAAAAACGGAAAAAAATTACAAGGCGCTTTAATAACGGTAATGCAAGGTAGTAAGCAGGTAAATCAAACAATGACGGGCGATGACGGTTATTTTAAGTTGCAAATACCACCCAATGGAGATTATACAATAGTAGTTACAAAACAAGGACATTGCGCTAAAAAATTCCAAGTATCAACACGCGGTGTACCAACCGATAAAACTCAAGATAACTTTAAAGGATTTAACATTGAATCTATCAGTTTGTTTGAATTAATACCTGGTATTGATTATTCGGTACTTAACCAACCTTTGGTTAAAGTAAATTTTAGTGCTACTAAAGATAATTTTGATTACGACGAAGGTTATAGTAACTCAATGCTCGATGCGTTAGATAGGTTACGCCAGCTCGAAAAAGATGCACTTATTAAACAAAAAGAATTAGAAGCAAATTATAGTAATTCAATTAAAAATGCCGATAAAGCATTTTCTAAAAAAGATTGGGAAATGGCTCGTGCTGGCTACAATCAAGCGCTTACATTTAAACCAGGGGAGTTGTATCCAAAAGAACAATTAAAGCAAATTGAGGTTATTATTAAAGATCAGAATGCATTAAATGCAAAAGCAGATGCCGATAAAAAGGCCGCCGATGCTGCTACAAAAGCCAAAGCCGATGCAGAAGCCGCACGTTTAGCAAAAGAAAAAGCCGACGCCGAAGCAAAAGCTAAGCTAGATGCAGAGAAATTA
>JAYSUQ010000141.1:0-4308 GCA_043718985.1 Bacteroidota bacterium
TCATCGAAAAATCGACCAGCTTTGAATTATTTAGTAAAACTGGTTTGCTTTATATTATGTTTTTGGCAGGTTTAGAAATAGACATGCAAGAATATAAACAAAACAGAAGTAAAAGTTTGTTATTTGGCGCGCTCACATTTTTTATACCAATAATAATAGGCTACATAACGTGTGTTTATGTGTTTCATTATACACTTTGGCCTGCATTATTACTAGCAAGTATGTTTAGCACACACACATTACTTAGCTACCCTATTGTTAGTAATATGGGTATTGTAAAAAACAGAGCTGTACAAATATCATTTGGTGGTACTATCATTACAGATAGTGCCGTACTTATTTTATTAGGTGTAATAACTAATGTAGTTGGTGGCGAGGTAAATTTCCTTTTTTGGGTACGTTTAATTATATCGTTATCTCTACTGTTTTTTTCGGTATTGTATTTATTACCAAAGGTGAGTCGTTGGTTTTTTAGAAACATTGAAGGCCAAGGTAGTGCACAATATATTTATGTATTAGCCGTGGTTTTTATTGCAGGCTTTTTTTCGGAGTTAGCTGGTGTTGAGCCTATTATTGGTGCCTTTTTAGCAGGCTTAGCGTTAAACAGAGTTATACCTCATAATTCGGTTTTAATGAACCGTGTTATTTTTATTGGCAACACCTTATTTATTCCGTTTTTTTTAATAAGCGCTGGCATGTTGGTTGATTTAAGCGTGTTTTTAAAAGGTACAAACGCTTTAATTTTTGCAGGTATACTAAGTGGCGTAGCTTTATTTACTAAATGGTTGGCAGCCCAAGCAACAGGTTACTTTTATAAATATAGTAAAGATGAACGTAACGTAATGTTTGGGCTAAGCGCATCGCATGCAGCTGCAACATTAGCAGTTATTAAAGTAGGCTACGACATCGGTTTATTTGACCAAAATGTAATTAACGGAACTATTATTTTAATTTTAATAACCTGCATGGTAAGTTCGTTTGTTACCGAAAGAGCCGCCCGAAAAATTGCAGTAAGCGAAAAAGAAACAAATAAAAAAACAGTAGATAAAACTGAGCGCATTTTAATACCAGTTAGTAACCCCGAAAACATTGCCCGATTAATAGATTTGGCTTTGGTTATAAAAGATAACAAATCTAATGAACCCATTTATCCATTATCTATTATTGAAGAAAATGAAGACGCTGAAGAAAAAATAAACGTAGTAAAAAAAGTAATAGAAGGTATTGTAGAACAAATTGCCTCGAGCGATAAAAACGTGCAAGTGTTAAAAAAAGTAGACTTAAGTATTGTTGATGGTATTGCACGCACATCAAAAGCATACAGCATTACCGATATTTTAATTAGCTGGAAAGCACAACACGGCACTGGTAATTTAATTTTTGGTTCAATTGCCGATAATTTATTAGTAAAAACCAAACAATCAATTATTATATCAAAAATATTACAGCCTTTAAATACTTATAAACGCATAGTAATTGTATTAACACCAAATGCCGAAGTAGAAAATGGATTTACATCAATAGTAAATAAAATTAACGCCATCATAAAACAAATTGGAAACGAAGCAGTTTTGTACGCTCCCGAAAAAACCATCAAAGCATTTAGCGAAATAATTAAAGATAAAAAAAGAGAATTTTATAATTACATATCGATAGATGGTTATGAAGAAAGTTTAATTTTAGATAAAGTTAAAGAAGACGATTTGTACTTATTTTTAAGTAGCCGTAAACAAACCGTATCATTTGATTTTCATATAGAAAACATGCCTAAAACATTAAATAAAAATAATGAGTTTACAAGCTTTGTATTGTTTTATCCCGAGGCCATAAAATCATTAAGCGATTCGCAAATTACAGAAATGACAACGCCTGCATTACAAGAAAATTTTGAAAAAGTAATACTCTTAAAAGATAAAATTACAGGCTTATTTAAAAAAGACTAAATTATTTAATTGAGTAGTTTACTTAAGTTTTAGTAAACTCAATAATTGTAAAGTTTAACTTGCCTAATTAAAACATTGTTATATATTCGTATAACTCTTTTAATTTAAACGATATGATAAAATCATTATTGCCCCCCCCCCCTAAAACTAAGTGTATTTAAAATGACTACTATAGCTGTTTTAATAGGATTTAATTTTTTAGCGCAAAACACACCGCCTGTTGAGTGGCGAAATTTAAGTTGGCTTGATAAGGAGTACAAACAACCAAATTCGTATGTTGACCAAAAGCATAGCTCTTACGATTGGTGGTACGACCATTGCACTGCTTACACAAACGCTACTACTAAAACAGGTCATTTAGGTTATATTGCAACTGGTGTAGTTTTTTATAAACCATCGCAACGCAGTAACCCTGCCGCCGCAGATATAAGATATAATGAACAAGACCCTGCATATGGTATGTTTGCCGATGGTTGTGTTGATGTTAGTTACCCGTTATTTGGTGGGGCTGGTGGTTACGATTTTGGAAATTGGGATAATAACGTAACAGGCCATTTAGGCATGCCATTTAATCAAATAGGGCGCATTAGCCCAACAGGTGTTACCGATTTTATTTTACCAATGAATTATAACGGAGAGTATTTTAAAACAAGGCAATTACAAGATGGTACATTTATGACCGTTGGTTGGAGCGAAGCTACCCGAAAACGATTAGAAGCTCCGCAATTAGGCAAGCCTTTGTATTATAACCCAACAGCTGCAAACCCACAAAATTATTTTAAACGAAGTCAAATTTTTGGCATATCAAATAGTTACCCTAATAAAACAAGTTCACACTGGGAGGCAATGAAATTTGACATTAATGGTAACTGTATTTTTAATAACCTATACGGAATAGCTGACTTTAACAATACAATTACTACGCAGGCTACCATCAATAACCAACCGTTTGATATTGATGGTAAACAAAGAGCCTATTATTTTGGTGGAATTGCTTATGATTTTATACAAGAAACAAATGGTAATATTGGCATAGCAGGCTATTTAGCCGATGTAGCCGATAATGGTATTGGCAAAGCAGCTATTGTTAAAACAGATAATAACGGCATTTATTTAAGCAGTAAATTTATTGATAATATTATTGGAGAAGACTCGCAGGTAAGAGCCATTGAGTTTGCCACTATTGCAGGTACTGATTATTACATTGTTGCATCAATGAAAAATGCGATTGATTTATTTGCTAACCCTGGTGCGGCTAGTTTAGTTGATATTTACTTAGTGCCAACAAACCTAACATCGCCCTCTATTAAAATACACACATTTACTGCATCAAATGCATTAGCAAGCAAGGTTGCTGTTACAGTGTGGGGAATGATTGTTAAAAATAATTTTTTATACATTCCATTAATTACCGATGCTAATTTATTGTGGTATGCTGGTGATAGATTTGGCGAATTACATGCCGTTAAATTAGATTTAACAAATATGAACCCAGCAACTAATGTAGTGGCCAATGTGTTTTTAAAAAACATACATGCATTTGATTTAAAAGCACACATTACTGAGCTATCCGATGGAAATTTTGGAATTGTATCTACCGTTAAAAATGCCGATTGGAGCAGTACTGTTTGCCCTGGCCAAAACCCACCTAGTTATATAACCGGCGATTACTCAGCAACACCAAATACAGCAGCAAACACCGCATGGTGGAATACAGATACTTATGTAACAAAAATTGATGCCACCGATTGCCACAAAATATGGGAAACATCGTTTGATGCGAACACCCCTTTTAGTTGCAACGATTACCCAACCAATGAATTTAGCGGCAGTGGCGATGTTAAGCGCCAAGAGTGTGTTTATGGCATTAGCACTGCGCCCGATGGTGGCATTGTTATAAGCGGAAACGCTAGCCCAAATTTAGATGATAATTACATGGCAAAACTATATCCTGATTGTAACACACAACAAGCATATGATATTGGCGATTTGTATATTAACACAAACACTACCTGGAATACCTCACATAAAGTAAAAGGCGTTGTAACTGTTGGTAGTGGCAAAACACTAACTATATCAGGAGCTACAACAAAAATAGAATTTGCTGATAGTAAACTAACTGGTGTACCAACTCGCCTTGAGGTAGAAGTTGGAGCACGACTAAATATATTAAACGGAGCCACACTTACATCAATAACAAATTGTGGTAACAGTATGTGGGATGGTGTTTTAATGTACGGTAACGGTAGCAGCATTGCGCAAACATTGGCTAACCAACCATACGTAAATATAACAAACGGCACTATTAGTAATGCCCGCACTGGCATACAAAATGGGTTTGATTTTGGATCGGCAGGGGGCGTTA
>JAYSUQ010000142.1:0-1589 GCA_043718985.1 Bacteroidota bacterium
AAAAGCGTTGGTGTATAACACTAAAGTTTTTTTAAACTCATTTTTTTCATAATAAATTATTCTTTAATCATTATTTTGCTATCGGCTACTTTGCTATCAATTACTAGGGTGAACTAAATTATATTAAAATTACACTGTTAAAAACCTATCTCATTACCTTGCTTTTTAATTTAGATAATTAACTAATTTACAAAATGCTAAAAATATTTAAACCATTACTATTATTGCCATTACTTTTTGTTATTGTTGCGTTTATTAGCAATAAAAAACAATACCAACAAACCGAACCAAAATTTTTATCAGTTCAAACTAAATGGGTCGATTCGGTTTTTAATACGCTAACGCCTAACCAACGTATTGCGCAATTATTTATGGTTGCCGCTTATAGCAATAAAGATTTAAAACATGTGCGCGAAATACGCGACCTTATTCAAAAACAACATATTGGTGGTTTAATTTTTATGCAAGGTGGGCCATTGCGCGAAGCTAAACTCAATAACTATTACCAAAGTATTACTAAGGTTCCATTATTAATATCTATAGATGGCGAATGGGGCTTAGCCATGCGTTTAGATAGCACACCAAAATATCCAAGGCAAATGACCTTGGGTGCTATAAAAAACGACTCGCTTATTTTTGAAATGGGAAAACAAATTGGTTACGAATGCCAACGAATAGGCATACACGTAAATTTTGCACCTGTTGCCGATGTAAACAACAACCCCTTAAATCCTGTTATTGGCATGCGTAGTTTTGGCGAAAATAAATATAACGTTGCCAATAAAGCCATTATGTATATGCAAGGACTGCAAGCGGTTGGTGTTATGGCTAATGGCAAGCATTTTCCGGGGCATGGCGATACCGATAGCGATTCGCATAAAACATTACCTACTATTTTACATAGTAAAGAAAGGATAGATAGTTTAGAGTTGTACCCTTTTAAACAATTATTTAACCAAGGCTTATCAAGCATTATGGTTGCCCATTTATTTGTGCCACAACTCGACTCAACAAAAAACAGAGCCACTACTCTATCGCCATATATAGTTAACGATTTACTAAAAACACAATTGGGTTTTAAAGGTTTAATATTTACCGATGCATTAAATATGAAAGGCGTATCGAGCTTTTATGCCCCTGGTATTGTTGATGTTAAGGCTTTGTTAGCAGGTAACGACGTGCTTTTGTTTACCGAAAATGTGCCTAAAGCAATTGAGCAAATAAATTTAGCTGTTAAAAATAATGAAATTACACAAACTGAAATTGATGAGCGTTGTAAAAAAATATTAAAAGCCAAATACTGGTGCGGCTTAAACAACAAGCAATTTGTTAATACAAAACATTTAGTTGCCGATTTAAATTCAGAAAAATCAAATACTATTAACCAAACATTAAGTGATGCATCAACTACTTTATTAAAAAACGAAAATTCAATTTTACCTTTATCTAAAACGAATACTAGTAAAATAATTATTGTTTCGATAGGGGATAAAAACGAAACAGTGTTTAACGAAACATTAAATAAAAATTTAACTACAGATTTTTTAAGTATAGCACACGATGCAACCGAAGCTGAATCTGTTGCTATA
>JAYSUQ010000143.1:0-12641 GCA_043718985.1 Bacteroidota bacterium
CAAAAAGATGATTACCTGTATGAAGGCGCCGACTTAGGAATTTTGGTAATGCGTGGTAGGTTAATGTCGGATGATTTTCAATTATCTGAAAGAGCTAAACGATGGATTAAAGCATTGCGGACTCATTACAAATCTGATTTAATTGATATTAGTATGTTGAGCGACGAAGATTTAATTGAAGTAGGAGATTTTAAAATAATGTGAGTTTTAACACTTAACAAAAGAACTATGATAAACGCTGTAGTAATAGATGATGAGCTAATTGCCTTAAAGGTAATAGAAAATTTTTGTCGTGAAATTGAAAACATTACCATTGAAAAAACATTTAATAATGCCGAAGAAGGGTTAACATATTTAACAAAATACCCAGTAGATGTTGTTTTTTTAGATGTTGAAATGCCAAATTTAAATGGTATTGATTTATGTAAGCAAATAAAACAAAACACATTAGTTATATTTATTTCATCGAGGCCCGATTATGCCGTTGATGGGTTTAACTTAAATGCCCTAGATTATTTATTGAAACCATTTACATTTGATAGGTTTAAACAAGCGGTTGATAAAGCCAGTGATTATTTTTTATCACTTAATAATAAAAAAACACAACACATTTTTGTGCGTGCCGATTATAGTTTAATAAAAATAAAATTAGACGATATAATTTATATTGAAGCGTTAGATGATTATTTAAAAATTCACATTCATCAACAAAAAACAATTGTGGCTCGAATGACGATGAAGTTAATGGTTGAAAAATTACCAAGTCAAGATTTTATTCGTGTGCATAGGTCGTTTATAGTTCCAAAAAATAAAATAGATTCGATTAGAAATAAAACAATATTACTAGCAGGTAACGAAATACCAATAGGTAATAGTTACGAAAACGGCTTAGACTTTTTTTTTAAGAATTAACCTCAACAAAAAGGTATTTAATCTCAAAATATTTTTTAAATTATACTAATGCCTTACATTTAATAAAAATAAAAAAGTAGTTGTAGTTAACAATAGAAAATGAAAAAATGAAAAAAACAATATTAAAATCAATTATTAGTTTCTCATTATTAATAGCAACTAATATATGTGCTCAACAATGGAATGGCTTAACCTTAGTTTCAAAACAAAATGCAGCAACATCGGTGTTGGTTGATACCGCTGGCACTACTGTTAAAACATACTCCGCAACTGGCAGTACTGGTTACTCATCCTATTTACAACCTGGTGGCACAATGGTGCGAAGCCTTAAAATAACAAACTCAACATTTAGTGGCGGTGGTGCGTGTGGCGCAATTCAAAAAATTGATGCGAGTAATAATGTTATTTGGACGTACACCGTATCATCAAGTACCGAGTATTCTCATCACGACCATTGCGTTTTACCAAACGGAAATGTATTAATTATTTCTTACGAAAGTAAAACACAAACCGAATTAACCGCTGCTGGAGGTACCGTAACATTAGCTGCAATATGGCCCGAAAAAGTTATTGAAGTAATGCCATTAACCGCAACTACAGGTAGTGTTGTTTGGCAATGGCACGTTTGGGATCATTTGATTCAAAATACAAATTCAGCAAAAAATAATTATCAAACATCTATTGTAAATCATCCCGAATTATTAAACATAAATTATAATACATCAAAAGATTGGATGCATATGAATGGCATTGATTACAACCCAATTTTAGATCAGATTGTTGTGAGCTCGCATAATTTAAATGAGTGGTATGTAATAGATCATAGCACAACCACGGCACAAGCAGCAAGCCATACTGGTGGTAACTCGGGTAAAGGAGGCGATTTTTTATACCGTTGGGGTAATCCATTAGCTTACCAAGCAACTGGCACAAAAATATTAAATGTTACACACGATGCGCATTGGATACCTGAAGGACAAACAAACGAAGGGCGATTAGTAGGCTTTAATAATGGCGGACAAACAACTCCTAGTTCAAAATCTACTATTGATCAAATTAACACACCTCGTAGTAGCTATAATTATTCTATTACTGCGGGCAGTGCATACTCTCCTTCAACCTACGATTCTCGATTAGTTTGTACAGCTTATAACTCTAACATGGGTAGTTCGGAGCAATACCCAAATGGTAACCAATTAATTTGTTTAGCTATTGCAGGTACTATTTACGAAGTTAATAGTGTTGGCACAACCTTATGGAGTTATAGTGCTGGCGGAACGTGTTCTCAAGCTCATCGTTACTCAACTTGCTACATAAACAATACACCGCCACCAATACCAACTATTACTGTTAATGGTAATGATTTAGAATCAACTACCGCAACAAGTTACCAATGGTATTTAAATGGCGATTTAATTAATGGAGCTACTGCAATAAATTATACACCTTCACAAAGCGGAATTTATGTAGTTAAAACT
Source organism: Bacteroidota bacterium (assembly GCA_043718985.1). GTDB lineage: Bacteria > Bacteroidota > Bacteroidia > B-17B0 > Aurantibacillaceae > UBA4416. The sequence continues at coordinate 2,391 of JAYSUQ010000143.1, forward strand.
ACAGATGCAAATGGCTGTGTTAATCGTTATTCAGCTGGATATAGCTTTGCCCTTACCACTTCAATTAACGAAATTGAAACAAAAAACATTTCTATTTACCCTAATCCAACAACAGGTATTGTTGATTTAAATTTAAATTTTCAACCCGTTAATAATATTATTATTTTAGTTTATGATGTATTTGGAAAAGTAGTACTAACATCTCAAAATAATTGGAGATTAGATTTAACACAATTAGCCAACGGTATTTACACTTTAGCAATTAGTACAGATAATAAAAAACCATTGTATACTAAAATTATATTAAACCAATAATTAATTTTAAATTAAGGCATATATTAAAAATAAAAACAATCCATAAATTAAATATACTATGAGCAAATTTATATTCTTAATTTTCATAATCACTTCGTCAACATCTCTATTCGCAAAAAAAATAAAATTTGCTGTTGATATGACAGGGCAAACCATTAGTACGTTTGGTGTACATGTAATGGGAAATTTTCAAGAATCGGCTGGCTATCCGTTAAACTTTGCACCAGGCGATACGCCCTTAACCCAAGAAGGAACTACTGATATTTATAGTATTATTTTAGATGTACCTGCTTTTAAAATGTATGAATTTAGATTTGTAAACGGCGACCAAGGCTATGAAGCCGAATATGTGCCCGAAGAAGTAAGAGTTGGGTATGACTTTAATGATAACAGATGGTTGTATTTAGATTCGTTAACCACCGACACCACTTTTTTAGGAGCAATTCAGTTTGGATTAAGCTCGCCAATGGGTAAATACACATTACGTTATAAGGTTGATTTAACATCGGTATCTTTATCTAGTAACGGCGTGCACGCTGGTGCAAATTATAATTCGTTTTCATCAACAGCAAATGCAATGTATACGTTTACTAATAACCCACAGGTAAATGTTTACGAAATAATTAATTATGTTGATGCAAGCACATATACCTTTAATTATTTTAATGGCAATCTATCTTCAGATAAAGAAGCGTCGGTACCTAATAATTGTGCAACACTTGGCACACGTTCCGTTACTGTTTTTAAAGATACTGTGTTTCCAGATATATGTTTTAATTATTGTGCGAGCTGTGCATCGGTAGGGTTAAAAAAAATCACTGGTACTCAACAAGCTACATTAAATTTATTTCCAAACCCTGCAACAAATTTTGTAACCCTTACCTCAACATCTGCACTAATTAAATCAATTCAAATTCACACTTTATCTGGCCAATTAATGGTATTTGAAGACAATATTAATAACTCTGTTTTTAAATTAAGTAATTTAAATTTAAGTAAAGGATTGTATGTATTAACTATGATTAATGCAGATAAGAATCAACAAAAATCTAAATTAATAATTGAATAAAATGAAGGATTGGTTTTTTAATAGTGTATTTATTTTTACATTATGTTGTAATACATTTGCTCAAAATTTTTATGATCCAACGGTAATTCAAAAAATAGAAATTACATTTTCGCAATCAAATTGGGATTATCAGTTAGATACAGCTAAAGCAGGCGCCGAAAAATTTATAATGGCACAACAGGTTTTGATTAATGGCGTAGCCTTTGATAGTGTTGGGGTAAAATACAAGGGTAATAGTTCATATAATCCAACCTACAATAAAAATCCATTACACATTGCTTTAGATGAATTTAAAAATCAATCATACTTAGGTAATACCGATGTTAAACTTGGTAACAATTATGGCGATCCATCAATGATAAGAGAAGTTTTAGGTTATGCAATTTTACAAAATTACATGCATTGCTCACAAGCTAACTTTGCCAAAGTTTATGTTAATGGTGTATATTATGGCGTTTATTCTAATGCCGAAAATATTTCGAAAGCATTTTATAATAAGCACTATTATTCATCAACCAACACTGCTATTAAATGTAATCCAATTATTAACCCTGGTGCAAATGCAAAATCAAATTTAAAATATTTTACAACAGGCGATAGCTCGGCTTATAAAAATTATTACGAAATAAAATCTAAATATGGTTGGAATAATTTAAGAACATTAGCCGATACAGTTACCAACTTTTCTAATCGAGCTTCGTACAACATTGATATGGATAGGGTTATTTGGATGCTTGCATTTAATAACGTTGTTGTAAACCTAGATAGTTACACGGGTGCATTTTGTCAAAATTATTATTTATATAAAGATAATACAAACCATTATAACCCAACAGTATGGGATTTAAACATGAGTTTTGGAGGCTTTCCATACATTGGCTCGAGCAACACAAGCCAGGCCCAACTTACAATTGCACAAATGCAAACACTATCGCCAACTATACATGCAACCGACCCATATTGGCCATTAATAAACATAGTAAATAGTAATGCGCAATTTAAACGTATGTATATAGCACACATTAAAACCATTACTAATGATTTTATAGCTAATGGTGCTTACGTTACAAAAGCACAACAATACCAAACATTAATAGATACATCGGTACAAAACGATGGATTTAAATTTTACTCGTATACGGCGTTTCAAAATGGGTTAACTAGTAATACATCTATTGGTAGTTATTCGGTACCAGGTATTAGTAATTTAATGAATTCGCGATTAACATCGCTGCAAGCTAATACCGATTTTAACTACACATCGCCTACCATAACAGCCGTTACTTCAAATAATTTATCGCCTCAATTAAATAATACTATAACAATTACAGCCAATGTTACAAATGCAACAACTGTTTATTTAGGCTATCGAAATTTATATTATAAAAAATTTGAACGCATTTTAATGTATGACGATGGATTGCATAATGATGGTGCGGCTAATGATAATGTTTTTGGAACAAACATAACTGTTACTAGTGCCTTAACTGAATATTATATATATGCTGAAAATAATAATGCAGGAATGTTTTCGCCACAAAGGGCCGAACACGAGTTTTATAAATTACAAACTAATATGGCACAACCAACTGTTAGCCAAATTGCTATTAACGAAATTTTAGCATTAAACCAAGTAGGGCAGTTAGATGAAAAAAATCAACACGAAGATTGGATTGAATTATACAACAACTCTGATACGTTATTAAACTTAAGTGGTTTGTTTTTAAGTAATAACGCTAGTAATGCTCAGCAATATACGCTGCCTCAAAATACAATTTTAAATTCGCATCAGTTTTTAACAATTTGGGCTGATGATGATTTGGGTAATGAAACCAATTTACATTGTAATTTTAAACTTTCACAAAATGGCGAAAAACTTATTTTAAGTAACGCAACTACCATTATTGATAGTGTTACTTTTAACTTGCAAACAGCCGATAAATCTTATGCGCGTTGCCCAAATGGTGTTGGCGTTTTTAATGCAATGCAAGCACCTACATACAACGCTAGTAATTGCACGGTTGGTATTAATGAACTTAATAAACAACAAACAACTTTTTTTATGTATCCAAACCCAGCAAATAACGAAGTTTATGTTAACAGTATTTTAGAAAATACGTTACCAATAAAAATTTATAACGTACTTGGCAATTTAATTTACACTAATTTGTTACTAAACGATTTGCAAATAAATACCACTGCATTTAGCAATGGTATTTATGTTGTTAAGGTTGCAAATAAATCGGCTAAATTAATTATTAACCATTAGCATTAAATTACATTAAGGTTTGCTAATGTTAAATCTATAAATTGGCTCAATGTCTTCTGTGCCATCGTGTATTACACTTAAATCGGTAATTAAGCCGCTATTAATACCATAAACCCAACCGTGTAAATGCAGTTCTCTGGTTTTCCAAGCTTCTTGCACAATTGTTGTTTTAGCTAAATTTTTAACTTGCTCAATTACATTTAATTCAGTTAATCTATCTGTTCGTTTATCATCATCATTTATCAACTCTAGCTCAACTGCATTTTTATTATAAACATCTTTAATATTACGCAACCAATTATCTACAAAGCCGTGTAGCTCATTACTCATTGCGGCTTTAACACCACCGCAACCATAATGCCCACAAACAATAATGTGCTTAACTCCTAAATATTTTACAGCATACTCAAGCACACTTAATAAATTCATATCGGTATGCACTACTAAATTTGCTATGTTACGGTGTACAAAAATTTCGCCACTTTGGGTATTTGTAACTTCGTTAGCTGGCACGCGGCTGTCGCTGCAACCTATCCAAAGGTAATCAGGTTTTTGACCTAACGATAGTTTTTTAAAATACTCGGGGTCTTCAAATTTTTTAGATAGTGCAAAATGCTTATTACCTTCTATTAATTTTTTATAGCTTTCGTTCATCATAGTGTTATTTATTTAAGTTTATTTTAATTAATTGTACGTGTATATGTTGTTGTTTTGCTTTAATAATAAAATCTTCTATCACATCTTTTGCATCGCGATTAATGCGCTTGTTAATACTACCATCTATTATAACTTCGCTATTTGGTTTTATATCTTTAAAAAAAGTAATGAGATATCCTTTATTAAAAAAAGTAACGTGTTGCGGTAGTTTAATTAAATAGTATTGTTTAGTATCAATTACCTCCATACTCACATCAAATAAAGAGTGTATGTTATCTTTTATGATAAATATTATTGCAACAACAATGCCTGCTGCAACTCCTTTTAGCAAATCGGTAAATAGCATAACACAAATTGTAATTATAAATGGTAAAAATTGTTCCCAACCGTGGTTAAATTGTTCTTTAAAAATAGACAGTTTAGTTAATTTATAACCAGTTAAAATTAAAATTGCCGCCAAGCAAGAATTTGGAATTAAACATAAAATAGTTGGTATTAACATAACACAAATTAATAATAATAATGCGTGTATAATAATTGATAGTTTTGTTTTTGCGCCTGCATTAATGTTTGCCGAGCTACGCACAATAACCGATGTTACTGGCAAGCCACCAATTAAACCACTAACAATATTGCCAACACCTTGTGCCATTAACTCTTTATTTGTGTTTGCTTGATTTTTTTCGGGATCAAGTTTTTCTACCGCCTCAATATTTAAAAGGGTTTCTAAACTAGCAACAGCAGCAATTGTAAACACAATTATCCAAAACTGAGAATTGTGTATGGCGTTAAAATTTGGTAATGTTAAATTCGATTGCAAATCGCTAACCGAATTTATGGTTGGTAAGTTTACCAAATGTTGCGATTCAATTAACCAAAAACCGCCAATTTGATTAAAAATTACAGATAATAATACACCAACAATAACTACCAAAAGTGGTGCTGGTATTACTGATAAAATTTTATTTTTAGTGTAAAATGTTTTCGCACTAATTAATATTATTGCAAACGATACTACTCCAATAATTAATGAGCCAGGTGTTATATTGTCAAACATATAAAATAGTTCGGTAAAAGTATTATGTCCATCAGCTTGCATAAAGTCTTCGTCGCCTTCAACATCTTTATCATAACCAAAAAAATGCGGTATTTGTTTAAATATTAATATAATACCAATACCAGCCAGCATTGCTTTAATAACAGCATTTGGCACATAATTACTAATGCCACCAGCCTTTGCAATGCCTAATAAAATTTGCAAAATACCTGCAAAAACTACCGCTGCTAAAAAAGCAGGAAAGCTGCCTAATTGACTAATTGATGTAATAACAATTGCAGTTAAGCCAGCAGCTGGGCCCGATACACTGTATTTTGAACCACTAAAAGATGTTACAATAACACCGCCAATAACCCCTGCAATAATGCCCGAAAACAACGGAGCACCGCAAGCCATAGCAATACCCAAACACAAAGGTAGGGCCACTAAAAAAACAACAACCCCCGATTTTAAATCGGACAACATATTTTTTTGAAACATGATTTTTTAAATTTAATTGTGAATACTAAAAACGTTTTTTATAACGAATAAAAAAACGAAACAATTAAATTAAACTTTTGGAGGTGGGGTGTATTTTAAAATAATACAAGCGCATAAGGCAACCGTTTTTTGTGGCCACGTTAAGTTTTTTAATTCAAAAACACAACAATTAATAGCATTAAATTCATTAAACAAATCCTCTTCTTCAATATCCGATTTTTCGTTACTACTTTTTTCCTCTTCCTCCTCTTCGTCAGTAGATATTGAATTTGATAAGGCTTGTTTTTTAAAACTATTTCCATCGTTTAAAAAACTTAAAACAGTATTTTGTAACATTAGCGAAACAATACAAATACTAAAAATGGAAATAAATATGCACTTAATTTTTTTGATAGTGTAAGTATAGTAATTTTCACCTATTTTAATGTGTTATTAATCGTATTATTTTTGAAATTGAACACATATAAGCTCTAATTTATTATATTTAATATTTATTTAACAATTTATTAAACTGCAAAATGAATTTTAGATTATTAATTATTAGCGCCTTAATTAGCTGTTGTTTTACATCGTGTAAAAAAAAACCTGGCGAAGGTGGCTTTGCGATTATTGAAGGCAAAGTTTATTTAAAAAATTACGATATTTATTTTACTAACATAACATCTCAATACTATTTACCAAGCGAAACTGTTTATATTATTTATGGTAATGGTACCGAAATTGGCAATACCGTTAAAACATCATACGATGGCTCGTTTAAATTTAATTATTTAAGAAAAGGGAGCTACAAAATTTATGTTTTAGGTAAAGATTCAGCTTTGGCAACCAGAGGATTTCCTAAAGAAGTTATAAAAGAAGTAACAATAACAGGTAAAAAAGATAAAAAAGTATTAGAAGATTTTGTTATTTTAAAATAATACAATGCGCTTTAGTTTAATTATAATTTCATGTATTTGTATTCGCAGTTTACTGTTTTCTCAAACACCAAAAGATGCTGGTTTGTGGGCTACACTATCTGTACAACATAAAATAAAAGATAAATTAAGTGTTATTGTTGACCAAGAATTAAGATTAAAAGAAAATTACCAACGATTAAATTTATTATACACAAATTTTGGAGTAAGTTATAAGCCATTTAAGTTTTTAAAAATTGAGCCCACAATTCGTACTATTCAAAAAATGAAATATGAAGGGTACTTTAGTTTTAGACACAGATTTATGTTAGATGTAATTTTGAAAAAGAAATTTGAAAAAATTACAATTGGAGAAAGAGTTCGTTACCAAACAGAGGTACAAGATTATAATACAAACAAAAAAGGTAAATTATTTGAACAGTTTTTACGATTTAAAACCGATTTAAAATATGCGTTAACCGAAAAAATTACACCTTACGCATCGTGCGAATTACGATACCAAATACACGCACCAAGAGGAGATGGGCCAAGTTTTGATAATGGTTTTCATCGAATAAGAAACGTGTTGGGGTGCGAATACGAATTAAATAAAAAATCATCTGTTAATATTTACTATCTTATTCAATCAGAATTTACCATATCATCTCCCGAAACTATTTTTATTTTAGGTTTAGGATATTCAATCACCATTTAATTTTTAAACTATGAAGTATATTAAAATAATTGTATCGTTTTTGTTTTTAAGCTTTAGTTTGTATTCGCAATGGAACACAAATACAGGTATTAATACACCTATTTGTTTGGCAACAAAATCGCAAAACAACTTACATTCAGTTACCGATAGTAAAGGCGGTGCTATTTTAGCTTGGGATGATAACCGTAACTCACTAACAACTTTAGTTGATGTTTATGCGCAACGAATTAAAAGTGATGGTGTAAATAAATGGCAAGCAGATGGAGTTGTAATTTGCAATAATGTAGGCGTACAACAAGCATCATCAATTACTGATGCAGGAAACGGCAGTGCTATTATTACTTGGGAAGATAACAGAAATGGTAATTATGATATATATGCTCAAAAAGTAGATTCGGCAGGAAACGTTTTATGGGCTACTAACGGTGTAGCGGTTTGTGCAAAAACAACTAATCAAAAAAGTCCCAAAATAATTAGTGATAATGCAGGCGGGGCAATTGTAGTTTGGGAAGATTCGGTTTTAAATTATTGGGATATATATGCACAACGTATTAATGCTAATGGCAGTTTGGCTTGGGCTACAAGCGGCGTTATAATATGCTCATCGGCAAACACTCAACTTAACCCTAAACTTGATGTTGATAATTTAGGCGGAGCTGTAATTACTTGGCAAGACAAACGCAATGCAGTAGATTACGATATTTATGCACAACGTATTAATAGCTTAGGGGCAGTGCAATGGACAAGTAACGGGGTTGCTGTTTGTACTGGAATTAACACACAAAACAATGCTAAAATAGAACCTGATGGCGCAAGTGGTGCTTATATAGCTTGGGCCGATAAGCGTAATGGAACAGACAATAATGTTTATGCGCAACATTTAAATGCTACAGGTGCTGAACAATGGGCAAGTGGTGGGTTAGTGGTTTGTAATGCAATTAACAATCAAAGTGCTATAGATATAAAATACTTAGGTACTGCGGGTTTATTAATAACTTGGAAAGATGATAGAGTATCGCCACTTTATACTGGAATTTACACGCAATTAATTTCGTCAAGTGGCACTGTTCAACTTACAATAAATGGTTTAAAATTATCTGGCACTGTAAAATCAATTAATCCAAATACGGTGTTAGATAATACAGGTGGCGCAATTATTGCTTGGCAAGATTCGACCTCGGTTGGCTGGGATATTATGTCGCAAAAAATAAGTAGTAATGGCCTTATGCAATGGCCTGTTAATGGCGTAGCGGTTAGTAATGCAACAAACGATCAGATAAATGTAGCGCATGTAACTGATAATAATGGAGGTGCAATATATACCTGGGAAGATAAACGAAACGGAACAGATTATAATATTTATGCTAACCGATTAAACGCAAGTGGAACAACAGTTGTTGGTATAAATGAGCTTACCAATTCTAAAAACGAATCAGCTATTGTTTTTCCCAATCCTATAACTAAAAATAGTTTAATAAAATTACCCTCTAGTTTAACTAATAAAAATTGCACTATAACTATTTATAGTTTAAACGGAGAATTGCAAGTGAACACTACATTAAAAGCAAATCAAACCTTTAATTTAAATGCCGAAAACTTTAGTAATGGTATTTATTTTTATATTATTAACACAACAGATAACCAACAATTTAAAGGAAATTTTATTTCGGCAAACTAATTGATATCATACAACAAATTGTAATTAAAAAATGAAAACTCAAATTAATATACTTCTATTTTTAGGATTAAGTCTTGTATCTTTTTCGCAAAGTAAAAAACAAGTCAAAGAACATAAAATTAAAACAACAATTGTTGTGACTATCGAAAATGGTAAAACAATAAATGAGAACAAAACTGTATTTGATGCAAAAGGCCACGAGTTAGAAGTGACAGATTATACTAAAGAGGGAAATTTAAAAGCTGTACATAAATATGCATATAACAGCGAAGGAGATGAAATTGAGGATGCACAATACGATGCAAATAATAAATTAACCGAAAAAAAAACAACTAAGTATAACTCTAAAAACGATAAAGTTGAAGAAAATTATTTTGATGCTAGTGGTAAGTTAACAAAAAAACATTTATTTGTTTATGATGGTAAAAACTTAAAAACCGAGCGTAAAACAACAGATACTGATGGTAAAATAGTAAGTGTTAAGAAATACAATTATCTAACAAAATAAAATGCAATTAAACTTGTCCCAACTTTTAAACGCTTACTCACCTATTTCTTTAACAGAAATGGATAGTGTTAAATTGATGGACAGAACCGACACAAAATTTATTTTTAACTTAAAACATTTACCCCAAGTTTTAACATTAGCGCAACAACATTACAAAGTTTTTGAAATACACAATACCCGCATTAGTAATTACAAAACGTTGTATTACGATACTGTTGATTTTGAATTATATAACAAACACCATACTGGCAAATTAAATCGTTACAAAGTTAGGCATCGTACTTACGTAGATTCTAACTTAGGATTTTTGGAAGTAAAATATAAAAACAACAAAGGCAAAACATTTAAAAGTCGTATTAAAGAAAAAAACGTGTTACTGAATTGGAATGCGGAATCGGAAACTTTTTTAAATTTAAAAACACCCTACCTACCAATTAATTTAGTGCCAACTTTATGGGTTAACTACTCGCGCATTACATTAGTAAGTGTTGAGAGTAAAGAAAGATTAACTTTAGATTTAAATTTAGAATTTATAAAAAATGATAACAAACAACAATTACAAACGTTAGTAATTGCAGAGGTTAAACAAGAAAAAGCAAAAGGTTCGCCA
>JAYSUQ010000144.1:0-4274 GCA_043718985.1 Bacteroidota bacterium
AATTGGTTTTGCCATAAATATATATTTATAATTTAGTCCAAATATATTAAAAAAAATCAAATATGCAATAGGACTAATTTGAATTTATAATTGGTATAACATGCCAATAACGCCAAGTCCATTTTAAAATAAATTAACACTTAAATCATCGCTTTTTAGTACATTTACAGCCTATCAAAAACACAAAATATTTATATAATTATAATGTTGCTAGGCGCAATAGCTACAATTAAAAAACGACAATAGCCTCAAATGAAAATGGAAATTCAAGTAATGAAATCGAAACTACATTGTGTAAGTGTTACACAGGCCGAGTTAGATTATATAGGAAGCATAACCATTGATGAAGATTTAATGGACGCTGCTAATTTTATTGAAAATGAACAAGTGCATATTTTAAACAAACAAAATGGCGCACGCTTTGTTACCTATGTTATAAAAGGCGAACGAGGCAGTGGCACAATTTGTTTAAATGGCCCCGCTGCAAAACACGTTACCATTGGCGATGTTGTTATAGTTATTTCTTATGCAACAATGGAGTTTAATGCGGCAAAAACATTTAAACCATGGGTAGTTTTTCCAGATACTAACACTAATCGTTTAAAATAAATTAAAGTGAACAAAAAAACCAAATCAATTATTCAATTTGTAATTCTTTTCGCAGTTGGTGTTTTAATTGTTTGGCTATCATTACGTGCTGTTTGGGGCGAAAAAGATAAAATTATAGATTCCTTTAAAAATGCTAATTATTTGTGGGTTATTGCATCAATGCTTATTGCATTATTAAGCCACGTTATTAGAGCCTATCGTTGGAATTATTTATTAAAACCCACTGGCTTTATTATTTCTAATAAAAATGCATTTGGGGCAGTAATTGTAGGTTATTTTGCTAATTATGGCTTGCCCCGTATGGGAGAAATTACGCGATGTACATTAATTACAAAATACGAAAAAGTACCATTTGAAGTAGCACTTGGAACCGTTATTACCGAACGTATTGTTGATTTTGCATTACTAATTATCATATTTTTTTTAACACTAATTGCTCAATTTAACGAGTTAAAAAATTTAACCCTAACTTATATTTTTAATCCTATGTTACTTAAGCTATCAAGCATAATTGGTAATCCAATAAAACTAATAGTTTTATTAGTTTTATTACTAGTTGCAACTATTAGTTTTTTATTAATACGTAAAAAAATATCTAACTTACTTAAGGGTAAACTTGGCGGCATTGTTAATGGTTTTGCAAAAGGTATCACATCAATTAAAAATATTGAAAATAAATTTGAGTTTATTCTGTTAAGTTTAGCCATATGGGCAGCATACTTTTATAGTTTATATGTTTGTTTTTTTGCATTTAAAGGCACATCTCATTTGGGGCATGCTCAGTGCTTAGTTTTATTGTTATTTGGTACATTTGGCGTTTTATTTACTCCTGGTGGCTTAGGCGTTTACCCAGCAATTATTACAAGTTTATTAGTTTTTTATGGTATAGATCAAATTACGGCCTTTGCTTTTCCTTGGCTGGCTTGGACCTTGCAATTTATATTAATTATTACCTTAGGATTAATTAGCTTAGTTGTAATGCCATTAATTAATAAATCAAAACAAGATGTCGTTTCATAAAAAACTTAACGATAAAATTTATCTAGAAAATACTTTACGGTTTTTTTTGGATAATTGCAAAAAGCAAAATAAAAAAATAGTTTTCACAAATGGTTGCTTTGATATTTTGCATAGAGGCCATGTTGAGTACCTTGCAAAAGCGCGCGATTTAGGTGATGTATTAATATTGGGATTAAACACCGACGAGTCGGTTAAACGACAAAATAAATCGCCAGATAGGCCTATAAACAACGAGCAAACACGCGCCACTATTTTAGCTGGGCTAGAGTGTGTTAATGCCATAGCGTTTTTTAATGAAGATACGCCGTATAACCTCATTAATTTTATAAAGCCAACCGTTTTAGTAAAAGGTAATGATTATAAAGCCGAAGATATTGTAGGCTACGATATAGTAACCAAAAATGGTGGGCAGGTAATTACCATACAACTTGTAGATGGTTTTTCGACTACCAAACTCATTGAAAAAATGAAACGCTAATACTCTAAAATCTAATAACTTTAATAAGTTAATATCTTAAAAACATTACAAGTATTCACTTTTATATTTTTTATAGTTTAGTATATTAAACTTAAAAAACGTTGTCGAATCCATTAAAAAAACTTGCCTCGCAAACTGCCGTATATGGCTTAGGTAGTGTTTTGCCAAGAGTTATAACTTTTTTATATTCGTTTGTGTTAACGTATTTATTTACCGAACCACAGGAGTTAAGTGCCAACACTCAGTTTTACGCCTTAATAAGCTTTATAAATATTTTATTTACCTATGGTATGGAAACGGCATTTTTTAATTTTTCGAGTAAATCCGATAATAAAGAAGCCGTTTACTCAACTGCACTCACATCAATTATAATAAGTTCAATTGCGTTAACGCTTGTTTTTATTGGCTTTAGAGGTTCTATATCCGAATTTATTAAAGAACCTCAACATCAAAATTATATAATTTGGTGCGTATTAATAGTTGCCACCGATGCGTTAATGGCTATTCCGTTTGCACAATTACGATTAACAAACCAAGCAAAAAAATTTGCAGGCCTAAAGCTGCTTAACGTTACATTGTTTTTATTAATAAATATTTTTTATTTTAATATTTGTAAACCCGCATATACAAATTGTGATGATTCTTTTTTAGCGTCGTGTTACAGTCCTCAAATAGGCGTAGGCTATACCTTTTTAGCAGGTTTGTTAGCAAACATCATTTGTTTAATTTTAGTATTTAAAGATGTTTTAAAAATTAAATTATACTTTAATTTAACGCTTTGGAAACAAATGATTAGCTACGCTTGGCCATTATTAATTTTAGGGTTTGCAGGCATGATAAATGAAACTTTTGATAGATTTATTTTAATTTATTTATTGCCTGATAACATAGCCAAACATGAACTTGGCGTGTATGGCGCTTGTTATCGCATTGCAATGTTAATGACAATTTTTACAACAGCCTTTAAATATGCTGCAGAACCTTTCTTTTTTAACAACTCAAAAAATAAGGAATCTAAAAAGCTAACGGCAGTTGTTATGAAATATTATATTTTGTTTTGTTTATTTTTGTTTTTAGCAACGATGATGAATTTACCGTGGTTGCAATATGCAATTAGCCAAAAATTTAGGGCTGGCTTAGCAGTTGTACCAATTTTACTACTTGCAAATTTATGCGTTGGTGTTTATTGGAATTTATCAGTTTGGTTTAAGTTAACAGGGCAAACAAAATTTGGAGCCATAATTACTATTTTTGGCGCTTGTATTACATTGTTTATAAACTTTATATTTATCCCTAGGTATGGCTACATAGCCTGCGCATGGGCAACGTTAGCATCGTACTTTGTAATGATGGTTGTTTGTTATGCATTAGGCCAAAAATATTATCCTATAAAATATAACGTACGAAGCATATTTGTATTTACATTTTTAGCTTTATGTTTATATGCCGTATCTGTTACCTACTCTAATTTACAAAACACAGTACTAAAACTTATTTTAAATAACTTATTGTTAGCCCTGTTCGTTTTTATATTTTATAAATTAGAATTTGATAATCTTAAAAAAATAAAACAAATTGAAAATGAATGTTAAAGTAGTTAACCAATCAAAACACGAACTGCCGCAATACGCCACCGAGCTTTCGGCAGGGCTTGATTTAAGGGCTAATATTGATGCGCCAATTGAATTAAAGCCATTAGAAAGATTATTAATACCAACAGGTTTGTTTTTAGAGTTACATAAAGGTTACGAAGCACAAATACGACCACGTAGTGGTTTAGCATTTAAAAATGGCGTTACTGTTTTAAACTCGCCTGGCACTATTGATGCCGATTATAGAGGAGAAATAAAAGTACTACTAGTAAACTTATCAGCTAATGCTTTTATAATTAATGATGGCGAAAGGGTGGCACAAATGGTAATTGCAAAACACGAACAAATTATTTGGGAACCAGTTAACGCACTTAACAATACCGAGCGAGGCGTTGGTGGCTTTGGGCATACTGGCACAAACTAAACAACTATTTTTTAAAACTGAAAATAAATAAATGGCTAAATATTACCACTTATTAATTGGTAAATACCAAACACACTTATTACTGTAACAGCACTCAATCTTACCTGCCTAACTGCAAAAACCGATGAAACTGACCACCCTAAACCGGAGT
>JAYSUQ010000145.1:0-4265 GCA_043718985.1 Bacteroidota bacterium
TAACAAATTTACCAAAATAATTAATGTTATTTAAGGTGATGACTTTAAAGGAATTCCAAACAAAAAATAGAGGTATTTATTAAGCAAAAATAACACTTAAGTTATTTAAGGTAAACTACCTTGTGTTTTGATAAAAAAAACCGATTTTTGCTTTATGAAATTACTAATAATTACTGCCATATTTTTAACATTGCCCATAACCGTTTTTTCGCAAAACGAAAATGGATTAGTTAAATGGTTAACTTTTAAGGAGGCACAAGAGCAAAATAAAAAACAGCCTAAGCCTTTTGTTATTGATTTTTATACCGATTGGTGCGGTTGGTGCAAGCATATGATAAAAACCACTTACAGTAACCCAAACATTGCAAATTACATAAACACCTATTTTTATCCAGTAAAATTTAACGCCGAAACTAAAGATACAGTTGAATATAATGGTGTGGTTTACAAACCCACATCGCCAACCCCAAAAACCCCACACGAGTTAGCATTAAAATTTTTAGGCACAAATGTAAGCTATCCATCAACTGTATTTATATCAAATAATTTTGAGTTTAATTTATTAACCCAAGGTTTTTTAGAAGATAAAAAAATTGAACCCCTATTAATTTTTACGGTCGAAAATATTTTTAAATCATGCTCGTTCGAAGATTTTAGAACGCAATTTGAACACACCTTTTACGATACCATTTTTACTAAAACGATTGTAAAATATAAATCAATTGCCGATGTTGAAAAATTAGAAAAAAAGAAACCGAAAAAAATATTAGTCAATATTGGCGCTAATTTTTGCAACTCGTGCAAAGTGCAAACAGCCACAACACTTAAAGATACCGCAATTGCAAACTATATTAACAAACATTATTACATCATTAATTTTGATGTAGATGCAAATGATACCTTATTATTTAAAGGCGAAAAATGCTACAAAACAATAACAAATGGCTACCCAATGCACAGCTTTGCTTTAAAGGCAACTAACAACCGTTTGCAATTTCCTACTATTGCAGTGCTCGATGAAAAAGAAAATACAATTGATGCGCTTAACGCTTTTTTAACACCAGCAAGCTTACTGCCAATTTTAAAATATTATGCCGAAGATAAATTTAAAACAACAAGTTGGCAAGATTATATTAAGAGTTACAACGAAGCGCAAAAAAAATAAGTTGTCTGTTTCCGCCTATCATCGAGTTTGAAAAGTGTAATAAAATTATTTTTTAATTTCAACAGCAAAGCCCTGTTTTTTCCAATCATCAAAACCTTTGGCTAAATCTACAACGTGTTTAAACCCATTTTTAATCATTAGCTCGGCACACTCGCCACTACGGCCACCGCCAGCACAATAAATTAAGTATGTTTTGTTTTTATCTAATTTTACTATTACCATTTCGGCATTTTTGCCAAACCAATCTATTTGTGTTGCTCCTTTAATAAAACCTTTTCGAGCAAGCTCATCATTGGTTCTTAAATCAATTAAATAGTGTTTTTTTTCATTTATTAATTTCTCAAACGTTGGCGCATCAACTTTTTCGTTTTTAGTTTGTGCTTGTATTGTTGCACTTAACATTATTAAAAAAGCTATCGTTAGTTGTTTCATTTGCCTGTAAATTTAGTTGCTAATTATTTTGATATTCGGTTTCAATAGTTGCGTGGTGTATGTTTAATGTAAGTAGCAACTCTTTAGTTTTATTTTTAATAGTTTCTGTTTTATCAATATCGCAACTATTACCATTAATAACCAAATGCCCTGTAAGTGCATTTTTATTGGTGCTTAAGGGCCAAATATGTAAGTGATGAAAATTGATAACGCCTTGTAATTTTTCTACTTCAATAATAATTTCATCCATATCAACACCTTGTGGCACAGCATCTATACTTAGCTTAACACTTTGTATTAGTACATTCCAGGTTGTTACAATAATTACAATCATTACCACTAAACTTAAAATGGCATCAATAATAAACCATTGTGTAAAATATATTACAATACCTGCAACAACTACACTTAATGATACGAGAGCATCTACGGCCAAATGCAAAAAAGCACCTTTAATATTAATGTCATTATTTTTAGTTTTAAAAAACAAAATAGCCGATAGTGAGTTTACCAAAATACCAAAGCCAGATACAACAGCAATAGTAATGCCTTGTATGGGCTGCGGATGTTGCAGTCTATCAATTGCCTCAAAACCAATAATACCAACTGTTATTAAAAGTATAACAGAATTTAATAACGATATAATGACACTTACTTTACTGTAGCCGTATGTAAAATTTTTAGTAGGTGCTACTTTTGCTAATTTAAAGGCCAGTAGTGCTAAACATAAACTTGCCACATCTGTTAAGTTATGGCCTGCATCACTCATTAAGGCTAATGAATTAGTGTAAAATCCAAAACCAAACTCAACAAACACATACAATAAATTTAACGCAATGCTTATTTTAAAAGCATTGTTTAATTTCATATCCGCTTCAATATGATGGGTATGTAATTCGTCTGTTTGCATTGTTTTATTAACTCACTCGTTTTATCATTGCCATGTAAAACCCATCAAAACCATCACTTGGCATAATTGATTTATCTTTTAGTAATTGGTAATTTTTATTTTTTGCTAAAAAGGCATCTACCTGATCGCGATTTTCGCTAGGTAAAATACTACACGTTGAGTAAACGAGCTGCCCTCCAATTTTTGTCATTACAGCATACTCACTTAATATTTTTTGTTGTATTGCTTTTGTGCGTTCAATAAACTCAAGGCTTAATTTCCATTTAGCATCGGGGTTACGTTTAATTACACCTAAACCACTACAAGGCACATCTAACAACAATCTATCGGCAGTGTTTTCTAATCGTTTTATAATTTTTGTTCCTTCAATTAAACGAGGTTCAATATTACTAGCGCCAGCACGGCGAGCACGTTTTTTTAATTCATCTAATTTCCATTGTGTAATATCCATAGCTAAAATACGGCCTTTGTTTTGCATTAATGCTGATATGTGCAACGATTTTCCGCCTCCACCAGCGCATGCATCAATAACACGCATACCCGATTCAACATCTAAAAACTCAGATATATGTTGCGATCCTGCATCTTGTACTTCAAACAATCCTAACTTAAAAAACTGATTTTGAAATACATTTTGACGCTTGGTTAAAATTAAGGCATCTTTAAACCCGTCTAAATTTTCAACCTCAATTTCTTGTTCATTTAAATATTTTTTTAAAATATCTTTTTGAGATTTAAGGGTGTTAACTCTTAATACAACACTAGCTTGTTCGTTAAGGGCTTTAGCTTCTTTTTCCCAAACGTGTGTGCCTAATTCGGTTTCGCACAAATCCCATAACCAATCGGGGTAGGCTTGTAATATTTTTTGATCTGTACATGCTTTAAATTTATCTATAATTATTTTTTCATCAATGTCTTTAAACTCACGTTCATCGGGCATTGGCAATTGTTGCATAACAAAATAAGTACCTAGTATACTCCAATAATCTGTATCGTCATAAGCCAAATAGCCTAATAAACGATAGTTGCGTACAATATCATATGTTGTTTCGGCTATAAAGCGCCTATCTCTAGCCCCAAATTTCGGATTTTCTTTTAATGTTTTTTCAATAACCTTATCGGCATATTTATTATCTATAAAAATTTGATGTAATGCATCAATAATTGCTTGTAATAATATACGGTGTGGCTTAATAACTTTTGGCTTGTTGCGCTTCATATTGCAAAGCTAATCTTTTTAAGTAATTTTTAATATATTTGGTATTAAACCAAATGTAAATCCATGTTAAAAAAAATAATAGTATTAATTATTGCCATTTCTACTCAATTAAATGCGCAACAAAAACGCGTGCTATTAAGTAACGGCATTGCACATTTAGGCAATGGCACAGTAATAGAAAATAGTTTAATTGCATTTAAAAATGGTGTTATAAATTTAGTTGCTGATGCAACAGTAACTAAATTAAACCCAGCCGATTTTGATACTACAATTAATATTGCAGGCAAGCACATTTACCCTGGTTTAATAGCGCCAAATTGTATTTTAGGTTTGCAAGAGATGGAAGCCGTTAGGCAAACCAGCGATTTTGAAGAGGTTGGCGCATACAACCCACACATACGTAGTTTAATTGCCTACAATGCCGAAAGTAAAATTTTAGCAACCGTAAAAACCAACGGTGTGTTATATACCCAAACAACACCTCGTAATGGTGTTATTAGCGGTCAATCATCTGTAATGGCTACCGATGGTTGGAATTG
>JAYSUQ010000146.1:0-12539 GCA_043718985.1 Bacteroidota bacterium
ATCGAGTAATTAAAGTTTGCAGGATTAACTGTCCATGTTGGTGATTTACCTTTTACTTCTAAATTAACTCTTAAAATTTCAGCAAAATTAAAGTCGGTAGTTACACTTACCTCAGCATCAAATTCACCAATGCTTCCACCTGCTGGTATTGTAAAGATGACATTTTGAACGCTGTTTGGTGCAATAGTACCGCTTGTAATGTTTGCGGTCATCCAGCTTGGTAAACCATCAATGGTAAATGCTTTTTGTGCACCACCAGAGTTTACAATAGGTGCAACAAACGTGATTACACTATCAACAGTTTTTTCAAAATCAAATTGATCATCTTGCCACTTCACTTGATTTTTATTAATGTATGCTATCCAGGTTTTTGGAGATTGCATTTTGTTACCGTGCATATCTAAGACATTCTTAACTGTAATATCAAGCGTTACGTTTTCTAATTGATCGGGCGATGTATTGGTAGATAAAATAATTTTATCATTGTTCAACGACCATGTATAATTTACCGACTGAATAGGACGGGGTAATTTAATAGTTGGTGTTTGTGCTATTAACGATGCAGAACCTTGAGGAGTAATAGTTAAGGTTTCCAACGATTGATTATTAAATGTAGGTGTTAACGATGGTGTTCCTAAAACTACTGTGTAGTTCTCAAAAGGTAAGTATGCTAATAAACCGTGTTCATTTCCTAACATACGGTTTTGCTTATCACGTTTTACTTGTTCGGTTTTACGAGCAGTACTCCATAAACGGAACTCATCTAGTTTACCATCAAAATAATTACTTAATGTAGTTGTTGGGCCAGCAATTACAGCTTTAGCTCCCAAATACATATTAGCTCCTGCTAAGTTATTAAAGTTAATGCCTTGTGCAGAATTTTGTAAGTTACCATCTATATAAGCCGATAAGTTAGCTGAACGATTCATTACTAAAGCAAAATGATGCCAGCTACCGTCGTAGAAATTTGTAGTTGATGCTACAAAATCTAATCCTTTATGATACACATGAATTTTACCTGTTGCATCTTTTTGAATTGTCCAAGCGTTTAACGAATCTGCCGTTGTTGCAATTCCTTCTCCATTAGAGAATAACGTTGAAACACCAGGCTGAGTAGAATTAAACCAAAACTCTAAGGTAAAATCCATTTCTTTATTAATAGCAATATTACCCGAACTTACTTTAATGTTATCATTACTTGCGCTTGTTAATTGTACGGCATTTCCATTAGGATTTACTTCCCAAGTAGCGCCGTAAATATCAGCATTACGACTTCTGATGTCATCTGCTGAAACTGTTCCTGTCGCTTCATCCATTTTCCAGTTATATACTAAGCCCGATTGATTGCGACTTAATGTTTTATTCATAGTAACTGTAATTTCGGAAATTGTACGTGCCTTACTCCACAATCTAACTTCGTGTGCATTACCGTTTAAAAAGTTGTTGTTTGTTGGTAACGCTTTTCCAAACGCTAATTTACCCGTACCTAAATAATCCACTAAGAAGTTATTATTTGTACCAGCTAATGCTCCATCAACAAATAAACTTACATCAGAGTTTGGATAATCATAAACTACTGCATAATGATGCCAATCAGTTGGAAGTGTAATTGGATTTGTAGATAAAGCTGTTTGACTAGCTAAAACAAATTTTAATCTGTTAGTTGCATCAAATCCAATACTCATTTTTTGAATTGCATCGGTACCTTGACTAATAACTGTTTGCTCAGTACCTGTTGAATTAAACTTAGCCCAGAACTCAAACGTAAACGACCGTTTTTGTAAACTAGCTCCGCCGGTTACCTCTGCATAATCTGCGGTACCATCAAAATTTAAACTTTCGCTGTGGCGAATAGCTGTTCCATTTAACACACCTCTAATATCGAAGGTAGAACCTGAATTAGAACTTGGTGCAGAATTTAAGCTACTAATATCAATAGGTTCATTAAATTGTATAGATATGTCATCATTAGGGTCTAAAATTCCATCACCCGGTGTTGGTGTACCAAATGGCGCTGGGTTTACACGATCCATCACACCTTGTAATACTGGAGAATAAATAATGGCATAACTTCCATCTTTATTATAACAAGACGACTTTGCACGTATTTCGTAATTACCATCTGCATAAGACTGAGGGGTTACTGTCCAAGTATATGGTGTATATACTTGTCCGTTTGGTATCGGATATAACGTAGATGCACCTGCTGCTATTGCAACTGCTGGGCTTTTATAAAACTCTTCTATTTGCAACCACGAACTGGAACTACTTGGTTTAAATTCAAAACCAATTTTCTCAAAACCAAATTCAGGATGCGCTGCGCTAGTTACAGTACTTGTATTTTGTGCAACGCCATAATTATAATTATAGTTTTCAATAATTATATTACTGATGTCGTTATTAAAATTATTGATTACGAAATTATTTACTGGTGCTGTAATTTCTAAATCAGTACAAGTAGGAATAAAATGAACTGTTACATAAGCTGTATCAGCTATATCTTCACTGCAAGCAGAAGAGAAAATTACCATTAAACTATCATAATTAATTTCAATTGGTCCACGCTCAATCGTTAATGTTTTAACTACAGAACCGCCACTTGGTATATTAATAATTGTATTTGCTGATAAACCATCTATTTTTAAAACTGCTCCATAAGGATTGCTTGCACTAGCAATACGTACTTGTAAATCAATGTCATTATTTATAGTTAATGGGCTTTGGTTTGATAGCGCTATTTGATAAACCGCTGCTTGATTTGATGGGATGTTTAATTGATTATTAGGCGTAATAGTAATATTTGGTATTTCTCGTTGCACTGTTGCGTTTGCAATAATTGCAAAGCCTGCGCTATTATACGTATGTGAGCCAATATAACCATTAGCGTTTGCCGGATTGTAATAATGACAAACAACAGCATCTTCGTATGGACACATGGTTTGCCCACCACGAGTAATAAAAATATTACCAGTTCCTTCAGGAGACTTGTAAACATCAATACTCATAATGTCACCAGGATCTCCATCTGTTAAAGTATAATCAAATGTATTAGAAAGAGTTGTACCTCCGCTTTGAGAACCCCCACTTGTTTGATGAAAAGAAAGGCTAGGTTTTACAAGTACACCAGCGCCAGCTACACTTCCACCAATTTGACCAGCAATATCTTCATTTATTTGTAATTCCCAATCTGTTGACCAACTTTTGTCGTTATCTGTTTGATATACATTATTTACAATTGCAGACCCTAAAGTAAAATTATCAATTAATACACCTCCAGTATTATTTTTACAGGCTAATTTCTCTTTTTCGTTTTGAGCCAGTGCTTGTTTCCACAAAGCAATTTGTGTGTTTAATATACGAACGGTATCTTTATTTGAAAAATTTAGATAGCCCTTGAATGTATACGATTGACCTAAAGTATCAATAGGATCGTATACGGCAGGAGTTGTGCTTGTTACTAGAGCTCCCCATAATGGATCGTCATTATTTGAACCAAAATTTGGGTTAGTAGACAATAAAGTTGTGCTATATTTAGTAGGACTACTTAATAAAACCGTATTTCTTATCGCTTCTAATTGTGGTATTACGGTGTTTTCAATTTCATTTTGAGTATAAGAAAAACGAGTTCTTACATTATCGGGCGCTACAGCATATCCAAGCTTTAACGCTAATTGCTTAGTATTAGGTATTACTCCTATTATAGGACCAAAACAAGTAGAACATCCCGAGGTTGATAATTCAATATTAGCTGTTGGACCTACGAGCCAGTTACGAGAACGACCAATAAAAATATCGGCAGCCGCTCCTACATTATTAGCATCATCGCGTGTAGAAACTGAATTAGCAGAAGTAATTACTTCTGAAATTGACCTTCCTTTGTTTGAACTAATACTCGTACTCAAACCCAATGTAATAGAGTTTTCTAATGAAGTTTCAACTATGAAACCTATTCCAACAGCGGCTTTACTTCCTAATAAAATATCGGTACTCAATCCAATGTCTTTTGAGTCTCCATTAGTAAATTCAGTTGTTTTAGTAACCGTACTGCCAGATGTCCAAGATGAAGAACTGCCAGAGCCAGGAGGATCACGCAAAATAAAATCTATTTTTTCTGGACCCTGTGTAGAAATTCCCGTTCCTGTTACTCGCTTACCAACAACTAATGCGTGATAATAAGGATTTGTTGGAGTTTGAATAATATTAGGTTGCCATATAATAGAAGCTGCGCCATCAGGAACAACTACTATTTGAATATTTTTTGTGTAATCTAAATTAGATGACGGAGCTGTTTTTGCAGTATTTGGCGAACCACATACAAAAGAATAAGTTGCCACACCATTTCCAAAACTGAATGCTGCATTAGGGTCAGTACCATCTACCAAATCATTGGTAACTAAAACAGAGCCACTAAGTAAAACAGTATCTTTTGGATTTGGAAAAACATCTAAATTTGTATAAATTTCATTTACTGCTATTTTAGCATTATAGTTCTTGTTTTGTGTAAATATTGGCCAACTTAACGGGCCCCATCCATATAACCCTGTATTACCAACAGTTGGAACAATACTTGTTTTTGTACTACCAATTTTAAGCGAATCGTCTCCAATTAATTTACTACCATCTAACATTGTTACATTTAAAACTGGCACATTACGATAAATCATATCGTGGCGCTTATGATAATCCATAGAATCTACACTTACAATACCTCCAAACGCATCGCGCAAAGTATCTTTAGATTGTTGTGTAATTAAACTATTTGTTAAATTAATTACTTGACTTGTGTTTGATAAATTTGCTTTACTAATAACAACAGAGTTAGTAATTACAAAAGCCGAATCAATTTTATAAGCTAATGGTGGAATTCTTAAAATATATTCGCCAGTAGCACTATTTGTAATTACTGCCGTTGTAAAACAAGGTGAACCAGTTAATGGTGTTACCAAACGTAAACGAGCTTTACCTATATTATTTACAGAACGCCCTAAACCGGGGGCTTTATCGGCTTCTACTTTACCACCAACAATACGGCCTACTAATGTTACTAACGTACTATCGCTCCATGTTACACTCGAAATTGGTGCTTGAAAATTATGATTACCCATTATAGGGTAACGTCCATTCTCCATAGCATGACCAAATTTTTCGATAGAAACAAAATGGTTTCCAATAGGAACAGAGATACTAAATGTACCATTAGCATCTGTAACAACTTGTTGACCGCTTGAAATTACGGGTAAACCATCGATTTTTAATCCAGCATTTGGAACGGGGCAAGTTGTGTTTTTATAAAACAATGTTCCTGTAAATGGAAATGAGGAAATATCAGTAAAATCTTGATTATTGAATACCTGAGTTCCATCTCCAATAAATACAGAACGAGAATTTGGAGAGAAGGCGTGCGTTTGGTATTGAGGCACTAAATTAAAGTTTTCGCCAGTGCCAACAAAACGTATGCCTGCTGTATTATAATTACCTAAAGCATCTGTTACTCCAAAATAACCTAACTGTGTACTTGTGGGTCTATCGCTACTCCAAGTTACAGGGCCAGAAATTGCACCGTGATTGGCATTAAATAAATTACCAACTTTTGAAGGGTCGTAAGCATAAGCGCCTGTAGCCTCATCAAAATGTAAATTACATTTAAAGTTAGTCTCATCACCATTTAAAATACGATTTGTTTCAATGGTTATTACAGAATCTGGGCGAGCCTGGCCAACTAAACGAAATTCATCCATTAAAAAGCTAGTAGTTGCATCGCCAAAAACTAATGCGTTTGCATTATCATCTATAGTACCAGTAGCAGCAAATGTACCTGTTAAAATACCATTTGCAAATAATTTAAACGTAGCTCCATCGTATATCATAGCTACATGGTTCCATTGATTATTTGTAAAAGTAGTTAAAGCCGTTGTGATAGTTTTAGCAGTACCTCCTGTGTAGATACTTGCACTGTAGTTTGCGCCAGTATTTATAAACTCAAAAGCATTTGTTTTTTTAATTACACTTGCACCAATTGCAGATGGCTTTAACCAAAATTCTAAACGCATTTGTGCGCCTGGTTCTAATTTTACATTATCGGGTATAGTTAATAAACCGCCATTAGCAAAGTCTAAAGCACTACCAACATTTGCCCCACTTGGTTGTATAAATACTTTTGCACCGTTAACAGCTACCCCTCCATTATACTCAATATGCCCACTTACTAAACCAGTTGGGTTACGGAAACCTATATCAGAAGAAATATTAGTTAATAATTCGGAACCATTACAGGTTTTTATACCTACAATGGTATACCGGTAAAATACGCGAGCATCGGCAGTATTATCAATATATAATGCATTACCGCCAGGCAAAGCAGTAATTTGAACCGAATCTAGCGCTGTGCCTAATTGCTTACGGTAAATTTTAAAGTTATCTATATTAACAGAATTATTATTACTCCAACTTAACTCTACTCTGTTACCAAAATATCCTTTGCTTGCCGTTATTTTTTTTGTTGATGTAAATGTGTTTCCTAAATTTGGTGGCGGTAAAGTAGCAGTTGCAAGAGTGGTGGAAACAATACCACTTAATACACAATCGTTAAATACTCTAATCTTATAAGTATATAATCGACAAGCAGCTGCAGAAGCATCGTTATAAGATGACTGATTTGGATTAACATCAGTTAATATTGTATTCCCTGCATCATCTGTTCTTACAATTTGATATTTAGTTTCATTATTTGCATTATCGTTCCACGTAACATCTATTGAATTTGTAACTGTGTTTGTTATAGCTGTAATGTTTGTTGCCATTAATGGGTCGGCTGGCGATATTCCACTACATGCGGCATACAAAATAGAATTTTTTGAGCAATAATTAACAGCGTAAAGTCGATAATAATAGGTTTGCCCTCTTAAACCACTATCATCAAAACTTCTGCTTGTACCAGGAATTAAACTATCAATTGTTATATACGGTCCAGCAGGAGCTATCGCATAATCTAATTTAAAATATCCTGGATTAGTACCGTTAAAGCCCCAATTAAGATCAATTTCGCCATTACACTTATTTTCGGTAGCTGTTAGTGAAAGAGGTGGATCTGGACGTTGATGAACGAAACCAGTTGCGATAGCAGAAAAAGGAGAGGGATAATAGGTTTCACTGGTTTGAGCCCACGCAACATGCCTTACCGTATATTGATAGCTAACACCTTGCACAGCAGACCAGTCGGTATAAGTATAAACATTACCATACGCAAAACCCAAATAAACCCCATTTCTAAAAATCATAGTTTGAAGATAAGGATTACCATCATCAGGAAATACATTACTACCATTACTCCAATTTAGTACTACTCTACCACATAAATCTTGACTAGCCGTTAAATTATTTGGCCCTTGAGTCATAAAATTTTGATTACTGTATGTTGTTTCGTAAATACGATTTTTTTTGGGACTTTGACTTTCAGATTCGGCATAAATATGGACTTTAAAGGTTGGTGCCTCAAGCATTTCAGGAGGTAAATTTGCAATATTCAATATCACAACGCCTCTATTTGGATCAAACTGATTATATACAAAACCTGGTAAATTGCCATATTGAACATAGTTATTCACATCATAACCTGTTGACTTTTTTGTGGCGGGATTTGGATCATTAAAACACGGATAAGCCTTACCTGTTGTAGTATATGGAGCTGTTTGTATGCCCCAATCAGCATTATCTCCAACTACTAATCGATTTTTTTTTGGGTTAGAAATAGGTAAATAGTTACCATGATAAACCGCCAAATTTCCCTCGTTTTTCAAGCAAATATTTCTATAAGTATCCGAAAAGCCACCACCAATTTTACCAACCTTGGTATAATTATAATTATAGCTAAATAATTCATAAGTATTGTTTGAGCCAAAATTGCAAGGAAGCGCCTGTGTATAATATTGCTCATTATACCCAGTAGTAAGATCGCAACCCGTTTGATTATCTGCCATATTAAATCTACATACATACTTCCAACTTCCATTGTAATAAAATGCAATATTCACTTTTTTCCAAGTTGCGAAACCATCAGATTGAATTTCGGCTCCAATCGATAAAATACCTCTACCTTTATTAAAGTTACAGGAAAAAGCTGAGCCGCTATTACTTTGCCCAAAATCTCCAGAATATGTTTGTGCAATGTCTATTGCTGTTTCCTCAGCTGGTTCATCTACGGTGGCAGGAAGAATTGAAACGTTTTGAGCATTAACTAAGCTATTATAAGCTAAACCGAGAAATGTTAATGTGGTTAGTAAAAATTTAGTTTTCATGAGCTTTGGGTTTATTTTATGCTTTAAAAATATGTTAAAAAAGTTAAAATTCAATATTTTTGTGACGAAATGCACAATTATGTATGTGAATAGTGAAGTTTGTCGAGTTAATTTATATATTCAACATTATTTTTAGGGAAATAAGCATAGATAAATACGATTTTGGTTTTACGTTCGGCAAAAACGTATTGAGATGAAGGACATACATAAAATCGTTTTTTTTAATACATTTGTAATAGTATGGATGCTGAATTTGATGCTATTATAAAGGATTTTTTAAATGCAACTATTGCTTTGCCCGATCAATGGTGGGACGATAAAAAAGTTGAATTTATTTATAACTCAAACAAACTAGAGGGAAATAAATTAAAATTAGCAGATACATATAGCATCATTAACGATAAAATGAGTTTTACAAGCGAAGCTCGTTTTAAAGATATTTTAGAAGTTAAAGGGCATGTAAAGGCTTTAGATACTTGCCTATTTATGGCAAAAAACAAATATCCCATTACAGAAAAAACACTTAAATTATTAAACGAAAATTTATTATCGGCTCTATGGAAATTTGATGATTATTATGCCTCATACAAACAACAAAATCAGCAATTAGGCAACTATAAAACCATTAACAACTCCATAAAATTTTTATTAGATGGCGAAGAAGGTATTATAGAACCCATTAGTAACACAGTTACCGTAAATAAAAATATGCAAATTGTTGTTGCACAAAATAATGACATTGATAATTTATTAGAAAAATGCGCGCACCTTGCGTATCAAATTTGGATAAATCAACCTTTTCCGGATGGTAATAAACGCACAGCAAGATTAACAGTAGCTTATCAATTAATGCTTGTGGGCTTGCCACTTATATCGTTTAAAGCAGAGGGTTATCATTTTAATGAAGGTTTATTAAGAAGCCATAAAGAAAAATCATTAACACCAATTGCAAACGTTATTGCAACTGAAGTGAAACAACAATTAAGTGCGATAATAGAATTAGATAAAAAATTAAAAGTTAATAAAACGCCACCAAGCATTGGTTTTGGAGGAGCGTTGCTGTTTTAACAAAATGCTTGTTCTATTTTTTTAAACAAACCCTAATTTCCTTAAAATATTGAAGACTCGTTTTTTTTTGAAAAATAAATGTTCAAAGTTTTTATATAACAATCATTAATTGTAATATTTTAAATAGATAATCGGAATTAAACCGACTTTGTGCGTTAATAATTAAATAAAATGTTAAATAATTTGTAGATAAACGGAAAATAACCGATTTTTGTAGTAATTATTTTATATATGATGTTTAGAAAAAAAGTAAAAGCATATACAGAAGCTCCAATTACGCATAGCGTGGTAATGGAAATGCTTGCGGAATATCAACGACCAAATGACAAAATAAGCGAACTCATAAAAGGAGGCGAACTTACTGTGGTACGAAGAGGGTTATATGTTGCAGGACCTGAAACGGATTTACCAATACCTAATTTATTTGTAGTAGCCAATAATTTAAGAGGGCCTAGTTATATTTCGTTAGAATCTGCGTTATCTTATTGGGGCTTAATACCCGAAAGGGTTTACGAACTTAGTTCTATTACATTAAAAACATCAAAAAAATACGTAAATAATTTAGGGCGATTTAGTTTTCAATATTTAGCATCTCCCTATTACTCTTTTGGTATAGAAAGCATACGATTAACAGAACAACAAACGGCATTAATTGCATGCAAAGAAAAAGCACTGTGTGATAAAATTATTGTAACATCAGGAGTACAACTAAGAAGCGTGCAACAAACCATTGATTTTTTAACAGAAGATTTGCGTATTGATGAAGAACAGCTAAGCCATTTAGATACTCATAAAATTGAGTCTTGGATTGAAGGCGCTCCAAAAAAAACCAGCTTGCAAACACTTGTAAAAGCCCTTAATACATTATGATAAAAGAATGGATAGCCGAATATAATCCGCAAAACGAAGAAGAAACATTAGCGGCTTTGAGAGAAATAATGCAAGAGATTGCATTAGCTGGATTATCGCGAACTGATTTTTTTGAAAAGGCTGCGTTTTACGGAGGCACAGCACTTCGTATTTTTTATAAATTAGATCGGTTTTCGGAAGATTTAGATTTTTCGTTATTAGAACCAAATGCTAATTTTAAGTTAGAGCCTTATTTTGATTCTATTATCAAAGAGTTTGAAGCATTAGGCTTAACTATTAGTATTCGTGAAAAAGATAAGAAAAACAAAACAGCTATTGAAAGTGCATTTTTAAAATCGGAAACTATTTGGAAAGAGTTAGTGCTAGAGGATGTAGTAAAACAAGCAGGAATTAAATCGAACAAGTTAATAAAAATAAAAATTGAAGTGGATAGGCAACCACCACCATCATTTGTAACAGAAGAAAAATTATTAGTTCGTCCGTTTTCGTTTTATGTAAAATGTTTTACATTGCCGAGTTTGTTTGCTGGCAAAACGCATGCCTTACTTTATCGTAAATGGAAAACCCGTGTAAAAGGGCGTGATTGGTACGATTTTGAATGGTATATTAAAAAAGGCGTGCCACTTGATGTGGAACATTTTTTAAAACGAGCACAGCAAACAGGCGACTGGCCTAAAAAAAAGATAGGCTCAAAGCAAGTTATTACACTATTACAAAATAAAATAGAAGGGGTTTCAATTGATAGTATAAAAGAAGACGTGGTGCGTTTTATTAAAGATGATAAGGTGCTTAAAATTTGGAGTAAAAATTATTTTTTAGATTTAATTGCGAAACTAAAGTTTGATTATTAAATCTAAAAAAAACTTTTTTGATTACACATTTTTACTAATCAATTTTTATTTTATTACCTCTCGAAACTGGAATTTCAGTTTCATTAATGAATACACTTTTTGACGTACTCTTTGTGATTTTTGTAACATTAACAATATACGAGCGGTGTGTTCTGCGAAAGAATTCTTCAGGCATATTGTCCTTAAACCACTCTAAGGTATTTCTAACCGTATATTTTTTAAGTGCAGTATAAATATGAATATAGTTGTCGTCGCTTTGTGCATATAAAATATCATCAATCGATATTTTTACATCAGCATACCCATCTTTAAACACTAAATATTTATCGATTACTTTTTTGGCGTTAGATTCCGCTAAATGAACTGCGGCATACACATCAATTTGTTTAAATGGTTTAGTAATGTATCCAGCTGGTTTGGCGCTTAATGCTTGTTGAACGATTTCTTTATCAGAATGTGCCGTAACAAAAATAAACGGAATGTTATATGACTTATTTATTTCCTTGGCAATTTCAATTCCCTCTCTTTCACTTTTCATTCTAATGTCAAGTAAAATTAATTGTGGTTTAAACACTTCTATCAAAGCAAAGGTTTGTTTTTTGTTGTGAGCCAGTGCAATGCTTTTATAGCCCAACGAAATCAGCTCATCTTTTAAAAATTCAGCAATTAAAACCTCATCATCAACTATTAATATTTTAAAATTACTCATTGCTTTTTATCGTAAGGTATTGTAAAAGTATATTTTAAACCGTAATCATTTTTACTGTCATATTCCGCTTCCAGTTGTCTCGAAAAAATATCTATTAATCTCAATCCCAAACCTGATGTATTAGAATTTGATATTAAACCAATTCCATTATCTTGGATTGAAAATACAATGTTTTTTTGAGCACTATCAAAATTTAACGATAATGATATTGCAGGATTTAAACTATCAACAAATGCGTATTTAATGGCATTACTAATAATTTCGGAGGTAATCATACCAATAGCCACACAATTATTAATGTCAAATTTCACGTCTTCAATTGATAAATGAAAGGTAATTGGTGTGCGGTTATCATAAACCAATTCATTTAATTTTGAAACCAATTCACCTAAATAATCTTTTGCGGAAATAGTTGCTGATTTTTCTTTATTATATAACATTTCGTGTACTAACGACATGGCGCTTATTCTTCGCGATGTTTCTTTTAAAACAACTTGATTACTTTCGTCTTTTATTGAGTTGATTTGCATTTTAAGCATGGCTGCAATAAACTGTAAATTATTTTTTACTCGGTGATGAACCTCCTGTATTAAACCATCTTTTTCGATATTTTTTTGATTAAGTGCGGCGTTTATTTTTTTATTTTTAAATCACTACTAACCGACTAATTTTCCAACAAAAAGGGTAACCAAAGGTTATCCTTTTTTAATAATGTAAATTTGTGTTTACGAAGACATAAAAAAACAT
>JAYSUQ010000147.1:0-12516 GCA_043718985.1 Bacteroidota bacterium
TCATTGTATTCATCCTTTTTTTTTAGTCCGCCACCAAGGTACTAGCTTTGGTGTTAAATTGTTAATTAGGCGTGTACCTTTGCTATTTATTCAATTTAGTTGGAGGTACTTCGGAGAACCTGACACGAATCAAACAAAACAGGCAAGCGTACACGCCGTTAGGCGTGTTACTCTTACTCTGCTCATTTGTGTGTCTAGAAAATGTCCGAAGTTTTCCAACAACAAAAGAACAATTTAGCAACGCTAAATTTCTTTTAAACTAGTTTTTAAGTTAGTTTGTAGGCAAAAATAATTGTTTTAATTGAATTATAGCCCAATTGTTTTTAACAAAGGGGCATAAAAAAATTACATAAAAACAGTAAAATCAGATTTGATTTATTGAGGGGAGTTGAGACTTAATAAAAAAACAACTCTACTATGCTCGATGAATCAGTTAGACTGTATAATATAAGCTAATTAAATAATAACAAAAACGCCCCACATTTCTGTGAGGCGTTTTCATTAATACTTGAGTTTAACAATTACATCATACCACCCATTCCGCCCATACCTGGGTTACCCATTGGCATTGCAGGAGCATCTTCTTTTTTCTCTGCTAATACGCAATCAGTAGTTAATAGCATAGCTGCTACTGACGCTGCGTTTTCTAAAGCAATACGGCTTACTTTAGTAGGATCAATAACACCTGCTTTTAATAAGTTTTCGTATTTCTCGGTGCGTGCATTAAAGCCGTAATCATCTTTACCTTCTTTTACTTTTTGTACAACTATTGAACCTTCTAAGCCACAGTTAGCACAAATTTGACGTAAAGGTTCTTCAATAGCACGACGTACAATTTGAATACCAGTGTTCTCATCATCGTTAGCACCTTTTAATTTATCTAAAGATGCAATAGCACGAATGTATGCAACACCACCGCCCGGTACAATACCTTCTTCAACTGCCGCACGTGTAGCTGCCAAAGCATCGTCTACACGGTCTTTTTTCTCTTTCATCTCTACTTCAGTAGCTGCACCAACATACAATACTGCAACACCACCAGCTAATTTAGCTAAACGTTCTTGCAATTTTTCTTTATCGTAATCGCTAGTTGTAGATTCGATTTGTGCTTTGATTTGATTTACACGCGCTGTGATATCTGCTTTTTTACCTGCACCACCAACAATCGTTGTATTGTCTTTATCAACGGTAACTTTTTCTGCTTTTCCTAAAAAAGTTAAGTCAGCATTCTCTAATAAAAAACCTCTGTCTTCTGCAATAAAAATACCACCAGTTAAAATGGCTAAGTCCTCTAACATTGCTTTTCTTCTATCGCCAAAGCCTGGAGCTTTAACTGCACAAATTTTTAAGTTAGAACGTAAACGGTTTACTACTAATGTTTGTAAAGCTTCTCCGTCAATATCTTCAGCAATAATTAAAATTGGTTTCCCAGTTCCAACTGCTTTTTCTAATACAGGTAATAATTCTTTCATCGAAGAAATTTTCTTCTCGTAAATTAAAATTAATGGGCTTTCTAAAACCGCTTCCATTTTATCTACGTCAGTAATAAAATACGGAGAGATATAACCTCTATCAAATTCCATACCTTCAACAACCTCAACAGTTGTATCAGTTCCTTTAGCTTCTTCAACGGTAATAACACCTTCTTTTTTTACTTTAGCCATTGCTTCAGCAATTAATTTACCAATAGTGCTATCGTTGTTTGCAGAGATAGTTGCAACTTGTTCAATTTTTTTATTGTCGTTACCAACAACTTGAGATTGTTTTTTTAAATCGGCAACAACAGCTTCAACAGCTTTATCAATACCACGTTTCAAATCCATTGGATTTGCGCCAGCAGCAACGTTTTTTAAACCACCAGTTACAATAGCTTGTGCTAATACAGTTGCAGTAGTTGTTCCATCGCCAGCTGCATCAGCTGTTTTAGAAGCAACTTCTTTTAATAACTGCGCGCCCATGTTTTCAACTGGGTTCGATAATTCGATTTCTTTTGCAACGGTAACACCATCTTTTGTAATTTGTGGTGAACCAAATTTTTTGTCAATAATAACGTTACGTCCTTTAGGTCCTAATGTTACTTTTACTGCGTTTGCTAATGCATCCACTCCGCGCTTTAATGCGTCGCGTGCTTCAATGTTAAATGATATGTCTTTTGCCATAATTTTAATTAGTTAATTTGATAATTCGACGATTAGTCAATTATCTATGTTTATAATGATTTATTGTTTACTGTTTTAAATTGTCGAATTGTTTCATCGACTCATTGTCTAATTAAATAATCGCGTAGATATCGCTTTCGCGCATAATTAATAAATCTTTTCCGTCTACTTGTATTTCTGTTCCTGCGTATTTTCCGTATAAAACAGTATCGCCAACTTTTACAGTCATTGGTTCATCTACTTTACCGTTTCCAACTGCTAATACTTTTCCTTTCATAGGTTTTTCTTTTGCAGTGTCGGGGATAATTAATCCGCCTGCTGTTTTTGTTTCTGCTGGAGCTGCTTCAACCAATACTCTATCGGCTAAAGGCTTAACGCTTACACTTGAAGTTGTTTTTGCCATAATTATTGTTGTTTTGTGAGTTTAATTTTTTACGAATGCTAATTGTCTAAAAATATGCCAATACTTGTTTAACCATTAAGCGCGACAATATTACCGTTTTTTAATTAGTTTAAAGTAAAAAATGTCAGTTTAATAGTTAAAACAACGAAAAAAATTATTCATTAGTACTGTTAGCTTTAGCAATAAACCAGTTGTTAAATAGGCTTAGTTTGTTATAACGCATTGGCTGTTTAGTAACCTCATCAATAATAGTTGCACTTGCATAAGTTAAAATAGCATTGCCTGCGGCGGTATCCCACTCCATTGTTGGGCCAAAGCGTGGGTACTCATCGGCAACACCCTCGGCAACCCAACATAATTTTATACTACTACCAGTGTTTAAAACATCTACACTGGTGTATTTTAATTTTAAAGCATTAATGTAATTATAGGTTTGTGTAGTAAGGTGAGAGCGACTTGCTAAAACAACAAAGTTTTTTTTATTGTTAGGTATTGGTAACTTTTGTGCGTGTTGCAACAAGTCGGTTAAACTGTAGTTTTCAATGCCACTAATCATTGTTGCAAACTGTTTTTTATCAATTTTATATGAGCCTAAAAATTTACAAGCAAAATAAATATCTTTAAATATGGGCGAAAATATAACACCTAAAACCGATTGTTCTTCTTCAACCAAGGC
Source organism: Bacteroidota bacterium (assembly GCA_043718985.1). Lineage (GTDB taxonomy): Bacteria > Bacteroidota > Bacteroidia > B-17B0 > Aurantibacillaceae > UBA4416. The sequence goes on from JAYSUQ010000147.1 coordinate 3,239, forward strand.
TATGTTAACTGTAAATTCTCCATTACGTTTTACAAATTCTTTTGTACCATCAAGTGGGTCAACAATCCATAACTGTTTCCAGTGTTGCCTTGTATGATAATTGGGGTGTTCACCTTCCTCACTTAAAACAGGGATATTAAATTCACTTAAATAATCAATAATTTTATCGCTTGCATTTTTATCGGCCAAGGTAACTGGCGATTTATCGGTTTTGATTTCTACATCAAAATTAGTTTCATATACTTTTAAAATTTCGTTGCCAGCTAAAACAGCAGCAATAATTGCCTTGTGTAATAATAATTTATAAGGCATTATGCTAGCACATTATAAATTACAAAAGATGATAGGTAGGCAACTCCCGTCATAAACACCAGTTGTATAATTGCCCATTTTAGTTGCTTAGTTTCGCGGTAGGTCGTTGCAAGTGTGCTCATACATTGCATAGCAAAGGCGTAAAACAATAATAGCGACCAGCAAACCGCATTATTGTAAACTGGTGCTTGTGTTACTGTATTGCGTTCGCCCATTAGTTTTTCGCGTAACGTGTCTTCATTTTCTGCATCGCCTGTGCTGTAAATAGTTGCCATAGTGCCTACAAAAACTTCGCGGGCTGCAAACGATGTAATTAATGCGATGCCAATTTTCCAATCAAAACCTAATGGCTTAATTAATGGTTCAATTTTTTTACCTAAAATGCCTGCATACGATGCCTCTAACTTATCGGCACTTTGGTTGTATGCTAATTGTGTTTTTAACGAATCGTTGTTTGTGTTTGAAGCTTTATTACTGTAATTTTTTTCTATTTCATTAAAATTATTACCTGGCGCATACGAACTTAAAAACCATAATATAATTGATATAGCTAAAATTATTTTACCAGCATCAAATAAAAAAACTTTAATTTTATCTAGTACCAACAAACCAATTGCCTGCCACTGCGGGGTACGGTAAACAGGCATTTCCATAATAAAGTAACTTTTTTCGGTAGTTTTTAATGTTAACTTTAAAATATAGGCAGATAAAAGAGCTGCAAAAAAACCTAATAAATATAAAAACATTAACACCAAGCCTTGGTAATTAAACACGCCTACTGTTTTATTATTTGCAAACATTATACCTATTAGTAGGGTGTATACAGGTAAACGAGCCGAGCAACTCATAAACGGTGCAACCATTATTGTAATAATTCTATCTTTCCAATTTGTAATAGTGCGTGTGCTCATTATTGATGGTATGGCGCAGGCAACACTACTAACAATTGGTATAACTGACTTTCCGTTTAATCCAAAACGACGCATAAGTTTATCTAAAATAAAACTTACACGTGCCATGTAACCTGTGTCTTCGAGAATAGCAATAAAAAAAAACAACAAAGCAATTTGTGGTACAAAAATAACAATGCCACTTATGCCTGCTAAAATGCCGTTAACAATTAAATCGTTTAACTTGCCGCTTGGTAAATGAGTTGATGTAAAACTCATAATAGATGCAAAGCCTTCTTCAATCCACGTCATTGGATATTCGGCCAAAAAAAACATTGCTTGAAATACCACAAATAAAATGGCTAAAAACACCGCATAGCCTCCAATTTTATGCGTTATTACAGCATCAATTTTTTGAGTAATGTTGCGATGAATTTGTTTAGGCTGTTTTACACATTTTGCAATAACATAATTAATAGTTGCAAAGCGATTTAAATTATCTTGAGCCTCAAACTGTTTTACTAAATTTAATTTATCGTTAGTTGCAATAAATTGTTGTTTTATAATGTCGCTATAACTTTTGCACTCGGGCAATAATTCTTTTTGTTTTTCAAAATTATAAAACACCGAGTTAGAAACGCGAGCATTGGCAATTTGGTTTTTTAAGTTATCGAGTCCAACTTTATTGCGCGAGTCAATTGCAATTACTGGTATGCCAAGCGAATGCTCTAAATCATCATAATAAATAACAACATCGTTAGCGGTTGCCTCATCTATCATATTTAAAACCAAAACGCAAGGTTTTTTTAAATCAATTACTTGTGTTGCTAATAATAAGTGGCGCTTAAGGTTTGATGCATCGGTAACGATAATAACTATATCTGAATTGTTTTGTGTGTTTAACAACAACTCTTTACATGCAACCTCTTCATCTAACGATTTTGGAAACAAACTATATGTACCTGGCAAATCGGTTACAACAAACTCTTGGTTATTATAATTAAATGTTCCAAAATGCTTATCAACAGTTACGCCTGGGTAATTTGCTGTTTTTTGTGCTAAGCCAGTTAAAGCATTAAACAGGGTTGATTTTCCGCTATTTGGGTTACCAACTAATACAATTGAAACGGACTTATTTAAGAGACTCACAAAAATTAGTTACTAATGTGATTTATAATTACGGTTGACGCTTCCTTTTTACGTAAACTTAACTCGTAACCTGCTATTTCAATAGAAATTGGATCGCCTAATGGCGCAATTTTACACAGCTTTACAACTTCGCCTGGCAAGCACCCCATTTCTATTAATTTTAAAGATAAAAATTCGTCGGTAAATGCCTGTATGGTGGCTGTTTGGCCAATTTTTAACGTATCGAGTGTTTTTATCATTGCAATTAAAGATACACGTTTTGCATTTTAACCACTATACCACAAAAGTGGTAGGTAATTAATTAACTATGCTTTAACTAAAGCGGCTTTTAAAATACTTTCAAACAAAAATTTCCCATCTGTATTTGATAGTAATTCATCTGCGGCACGTTCTGGATGTGGCATCATTCCAAATACATTTTTAGTTGCATTACAAACACCTGCAATGTTTTGAGTGGCTCCATTAGGGTTCGATTCCAAATTTTCTTCGCCCAATTCGTTACAATACTTAAATATAATTTGGTTGTTTTTGTTTAATCCTTCAATGGTTTCGGCATCGGCAAAATATTTTCCTTCGCCGTGAGCTATGGGTATTTTTAATGCTTGGTTAGGCACCGAGTTGGTTAAAATTGTGTTATTGTTTATGGATTTTATAAATACGTTTTTGCAAATAAATTTACGTGTATTGTTGTGCAGCAAAGCGCCAGGCAATAAACCACTTTCGCATAAAATTTGAAAACCATTACACACACCAAAAACAAAGCCGCCATTTTGAGCGTGATTAATTACACTATCCATTATTGGCGAAAAACGGGCAATGGCACCGCTACGTAAATAATCGCCGTAAGAAAAACCACCAGGTAAAATTATATGGGTACATCCTTCTAAATCGGTGTTTTTATGCCACAGTTTTACTGTTTCTTGTTTCATTATATCGCGTAACACATACACCATATCTTCATCACAATTAGACCCCGGAAAAACTACTACACCAAATTTCATACACAGTTAAATTTTAAAATTTTTACAAAAATAGATAAATATTTTGTTACGTTTTGGTATTTTTTTAACAAATTACAATAAACCTAACGGTTTTGATAAAAAGATAATGTAAGCTAAAAAAAATAACACTAACAAGGTATTTGCAATTTTAATTTTTTTAATTTCGGCTAAATAATCACCAATTATAATGCTTAATGGCACAATGCAGGGCAATAAAAGCATTTGAGTAGTGTGATTAAAAAATATCATTAAAAAGGATACCCCAAAAATCCAAAATAAAATAAATTTAAATTTTTGGGTTTTAACCTTAACGCCAAAGCCCGACGAAAAATTTTGGAAAACAGCTAACAACATTAATAGCATTAATACTAAAAACAAAGCGATAAAATATTCTGATAAATGTATTTTTTGAATTGAGGTTAACAGTTTGCCAAATACCGAAAACAAATTAATAACAACTGTGTTAGATAAATATCCCATTGCCCAATAAAAATAAATTGGAGTTATCATTCCAAACAACAACAAGGCATACTCGCGCCAAGCAAATGTGCGTAATATTAATAACGCAATAAAAAAAACAGGAAACAACAACACGTAATACACATAAAAAAAGGAAGCCAGGCCTATAAAAAAGCCCGAATTATAGCATAACGTTAAGCTGGCATCTTGCCTGTAGCTGGTTAACATAAAATATAAAGCAATTAGTACAAAAATGTTAGCAATTAAAATGGGTTCAATTATATAACTGGTTGATGAGGCGTAAGCCAATAAGGTATATAAAAATGCAGGTAAAAAATTATTTTTAGTTGTAATTTCCTGATTTATCGCTATAAAATTTAGCGCTAAAGCACCAATTAAAATGACTATAAATAGCCAAATTTTTTTAAAAACAACCCATTTAATGCCATAAAACAAATAGCTGTATAAAATATGCTCGCTTTGGGTGTTTACTGTGTTTTGGGGCAATTGGAGCCAAAAAATAATAGCGCAAAAAAATATACTAGTAAGTATATTAATTATTACGGCAAACTGAATATTGTTTTTTAAAGTACCAACTAACATAAAATTTATGCGAAAATGTGTTTTTTATGTAAAAAAGTATAAATTTGTACCGTAAACATACAAAAATAGATTAATATGATTTCTTCTTTAATGATAACTTTAATGGTAACAATGACCGACGTATTTTATGCAATTGGTGATTTTAGTTATATGATATTTGCAGGTATGAAAGCTTTAGGGCATTTACCAAATGTTATTTTATGGATTATTATTTGGTTTTTAATTGGTTATTGGACTATACAAATTAGTAAACAATGCAAACAAGCCGATAAAGACGGCACCTTAAAATAACTTTTTTAATAGAATTTAAAATAAAACCTCGACAAAAAAATGTCGGGGTTTTTTTATACATTTACTTTAATGGGGTTAATTTGTAAAATAGGATTGTTACTACTAATTAGTAAGGTGGCTTTTTCTCAAAAAATAAAAATGCCAAACCAGCATTTAAAATCAAGTGTTAGGTTTACCCAAAACAAACAACAATGGCCTAACTCAATTTTATATAAAGCACAATTAGACGGGGGCGCTTTATTTGTTGAAACATCGGGCAAACTAACCTTTAATTTATATGATAAAGATAGTTACCGTTTAAGGCATTTAGGAAAAGTAACAACTGATAAATTAAAATGCCACGCTTACTCTATTTCATTTGTTGATGCCAACGTTCCTATAATTACTGCAAAAAATCAATCGACTGATTATGTAAATTATTTTATTGGGGAAAATAATGCGAAATGGGCATCCAATATTTATCATTATAACGAATTACTGTTTAACAACATTTATAACGATGTTGATGCAACATATATTGGAGGTGCGCAATCATTAAAATATACTTTTATAGTTAAACCTGGTGGTAACTCCAATGATATTAAACTAAACTACACGGGTGTTAACTCTATTAAACTAAAAAACAATCAATTATTTATATCAACTTCTGTTAACGAAAGTGTAGAACAAACTCCATACGTTTATCAAATACTTAATAATGATACCGTTGTTGTGGCTTGCAAATACGAGTTAAAAAACAACATTGTAAGTTTTAAATTACTTAACGATTACAACCATTCACAAGATTTAATAATTGACCCAGTGTTAATTTTTTCTGCATCGAGTGGTAGCACAGCCGATAATTTTGGAATGACAGCCACGTACGATTCGCGCGGAAATTTGTATACAGGCGGCACTGCTTTTGACGTTGGATACCCATTTACAATTGGTGCTTACGATGTATTATATAACGGTAATGCAATTGATGGTTTTACAGATGTTGTAATAACAAAATACGACTCAACAGGTGTTTTTTTGCGCTACTCAACCTACTTAGGTGGCGCCACATCGAGCGAAATTGTTACAAGTTTAATTGTAGATAAAAATGATAATTTATGTTTGTATGGCGCAACTGGCTCAGCAGATTTTCCTACAACAACAGGCTGTTTTGACAATACGTTTAATGGCGGTGATTTTTTAAACTACCCTCAAAACGGCACACTGTTTAGTGTTGGAACCGATATATATGTAGCAAAATTTAATGAAACAGGTAATACTTTAATGGCATCTACCTACATTGGCGGCAGTAATAATGATGGTGTAAATAATAATAGTAACACCTCGCTTTACGACTCGTTAATGTTTAATTATGGCGATCAATTTAGAGGAGAAATTCAGGTAGATTTAAATGACGCCATATACATTGTTAGCTCAACAAAATCTACAAATTTTCCAACAGCAAATAGTTTTGATAACTCGCTTGATGGCAATCAAGATGCGGTATTAGTAAAATTAAACGCTAATTTATCATCTATACTATTTAGCACTTATATTGGCGGCAGTAATAAAGATTGTGGTAATGCTTTGACTTTGGATGATTCGCTAAACATATATATAACTGGCGGCACGTGTAGTTCAAATTTTCCTACAACAAGTGGTAGTTTTAAACCAATTTATAATGGAGGCAAAACCGATGGCTATGTTTGTAAAATAAAGTTTGATGGTTCATCTATTTTACACTCAACATTTATTGGTACAACAGTTTACGACCAAAGTTATTTTATACAGTTAGATAAAAACAAAGAAGTTTACTTGTATGGCCAAACACAAGGCGTTATGCCTATAACGGCTGGCGTGTACTCAAAAATAAATAGTAAACAGTTTATTCAAAAATTAAATAATAGTTTAAGTACATTGTTAGCATCAACATTAGTTGGTAATAGTAATGGGCAAATAAATATTTCACCATCTGCCTTTAGTGTAGATTGTGCTGGTAATATTTATTTATCGGGATGGGGGGCAAGTTTGTTTACTAATACTGGTGTAACCAGCATGCCAATTACAGCAAATGCTATACAGCCAACTACCGATGGGCATAATTTTTACGTTATGGTTTTGGGGCCTAATATGAGTAATTTAATTTATGGCAGTTATTTTGGTGGTGCAATAAGTTGGGAACACGTTGATGGAGGTACAAGTCGGTTTGATAAAAAAGGCATCATCTATCAATCTGTTTGTGCGGGATGTTCTGGCGGTAGTAGCGTTGATGATTTCCCTGTATCGCCAGGTGCTTGGCCAACTGCGCTATCGGGCACCAACACAAACCAAGCTGCAAACTGCAACAATGGTGTTTTTAAACTCGATTTTGAATTAAACACCGCAAAAGCAACCATAACTACTAATACTATTGCGGGCTGCGCACCTTTAACAATTAATTACACCAACGCCAGCACGCAAGGTCATCATTATACTTGGGATTTTAGTAATAACGATACAACGAGCGTTATTGCAAACCCTATTAAAACCTATACAGCGCCTGGCACCTACACGGTTGGTTTATACGTAAAAACATCAATATGTGATAATATTTACGATACATCAAAAATTACCATAACCGTTTATCCAAAACCTTCTGCATCATTTTCTATCACTTCCGATTCGTGTTCAAATTCAATTCTATTAATAAACCAATCTAATCCTATAACCAGTTCATTTGTTTGGAGTGTAAATTCGCAAAGCTTTTCGGCACAAGTAAACACTAGCTATTCGTTTAGCAATGCAACTAATTATAGTATACAATTATTAACTCAAAATAGTTTTGGCTGTAAAGATTCAGTTAAACAAATAATTGCAATACCTGTTAATTCAATATCAATTAACCCACCAAAATGTAAGTGTATAAATAAAACAGTTAGTTTAAGTGCAACAGGAGGCTCAATTTATCAATGGTTGCCAAGTTTTAGTTTATCAAACCCATCAATTGCAAACCCAATTTGCAACGCAACTACTAGTACTATTTATACAGTTAGCATTACGCAAACAAACGTATATGGCAAAATGTGTATTCGTTCTCTTACTACACAGGTAACAGTAAACCCTATTGATAGTGCTAAATTTACATTAACACAATTTGCGTGTACTGATTCTGTTAAAGCAACGAATATGTCGGTTAGTAACACAACGTTACAAACTATTAGTTGGAACTTTACAGGTAAGCCAAACAGTGCCGTTAATCCTATAACGCAACATTATTTAAACAACGGTAACTATAATGCCACATTACTTACAATAAATGCGTTTGGCTGTCGAGATAGTTTGTTAAAACCTTTTTCTGTTTTTAATTTTACAACCTCGGTTACAAGTAACGATACAATTTGCCGAGGTTTTATAAGCCAACTAAACGCACAAGGCGGCACTAGTTATGTGTGGCAGCCTAATACGTTTTTAAACAACGCTACGCTTCAAAACCCAACATCAACTCCTAGTACAAGTATTAATTATAATGTAATTATTACAAACACACTATCGGGTAACACGTGTAAAGATACCGTTAGCGTTTACATAAAAGTTAATCCTAAAATTGATGCTGCATTTACAAATAGCGTAGGCGCTTGCTCTAACAATGTTTATTTTACTGATGGCTCGAGCGTTGCGCCAACAAATTGGCTATGGAGTTTTGGAAACAACAATTCATCAACCTTACAAAATCCGCTACATTATTATGGCTCGCCAACATCATATACAGTAAGTTTAATTACAAGCAATGTATTTGGATGTAAAGATACCGCACAGCAAACAATTTTGTTAGCGCCATTTACGCCAATATCGGTTAATAGCAACATAAATAAATGTGGGCAAGATACCGTTCAGTTACAAGCAACAGGTGGCATAAAATACTTATGGATTCCTGCAACTGGTTTATCTAATGCAAACATAGCAAACCCTTTAGCTTTCCCATCTGTAAACACAACATATAGTGTAATTATATCAACATTAAAAGGTACAGATACTTGTAACAGTGTTTTAACTACGCAAGTAAATTTATACTCATTTAATTATAATGCAGCTTTAATTACTATAAGCGCTACAACATTAACGTTAGGTCAATCGTCAACAATTACTTTAGTAGGCTTCCCAACTACAAACACTGTAATTATTAGCCCGGCAACAAATATTTCTAATCAGTTACAAAATACATTTATTGTAACACCAACAAAATCTGGCGAATACAGCATTTATACATACGATGACGGCAACTGTTTGCATGTATTAAAAACAATTAATGTATTTGTACAAACAAATAGTTGCAACGATGCCACAGTGTTTTTACCAACTGGTTTTACGCCAAATAATGATGGTGTTAACGATGTATTGTTTATACGAAGTAATTTTATTACCGAAGTTTATTTAACAATATATGACAGATGGGGCGAAAAATTATTTGAAACCAGCGATGAAAAAATAGGCTGGAATGGCACATACAAAGGCAAACAATTAGACCAAGGTGTTTATGGTTATTACATGACATTTAAGTGTAATAATGGCGAACAGTCGTTTAAAAAAGGAAACATTACATTAATGCGCTAACTAAAAT
>JAYSUQ010000148.1:0-12501 GCA_043718985.1 Bacteroidota bacterium
ATGGGCTCAAGCAAAAGCAATAAGAAAAAAAGAAAGATGCACGCCTAGTGAACTTTTTTTTAATTCTAAAATATGACTTTTTATATTGATTTAGCTATATAATTAATCGTTAATAGTCATTTTTTTACGCAAACTATGTCTACAAATTAGGCGTAGTAAAAAGCCTTTTGTTGTTTAATTTGCACTGTTTTTTTCTTTTTTTTACATTGCTTTTTAATTACATTTGAATTTTATACCTTAAAATTATGAGAACAGTAGAATTTAGAGAAGCCTTGCGTGAAGCAATGAATGAAGAAATGCGCAGAGATAACACTGTGTATTTAATGGGCGAAGAAGTGGCTGAATATAACGGTGCATATAAAGTAAGTAAAGGCATGTTGGCCGAGTTTGGCGAAAAACGCGTTATTGATACACCAATTGCTGAACTTGGTTTTGCTGGTATTGGGGTTGGTTCGGCAGTTAATGGGTTACGACCAATAATTGAATTTATGACTTTTAATTTTTCGTTAGTTGCTATTGATCAAATTATAAATGCTGCCGCAAAATTTTTGAGTATGAGTGGCGGGCAGTATCCTTGCCCAATTGTTTTTAGAGGTCCAACAGCAAGTGCGGGCATGTTAAGTTCGCAACATTCGCAAGCCTTTGAAAACTGGTTTGCAAATTGCCCTGGTTTAAAAGTAATTGTACCCTCAAACGGTTACGATGCTAAAGGATTATTAAAATCGGCAATACGCGATAACGACCCTGTAATATTTATGGAAAGTGAGCAAATGTATGGCGATAAATGCGAGATACCGGATGGTGAATATTTAATACCAATTGGCGTTGCCGATATTAAAAAAACAGGTACAGATGTTACCATTGTATCGTTTGGAAAAATTATGAAAGTGGCACTGGCTGCTGCCGCAGAATTAGAAAAAGAAGGGATTAGTGCTGAGGTTATTGATTTAAGAAGCGTGCGCCCAATTGATTATGATACTGTAATAACTTCTGTTAAAAAAACAAACCGATTGGTAATTGTTGAAGAGGCATGGCCTTTAGCCAGCATTTCGGGCGAAATAGCGTTTAGAGTTCAAAAAGATGCCTTTGATTATTTAGACGCACCAATTAGACGTATTACAACTGCCGATGTGCCTTTGCCCTATGCCCCAACTTTAATTGAAGCATCGTTGCCAAATGTTGCGCGTACGGTTAAAGCTGTTAAAGAGGTAATGTATCAAAAAATTTAAATTAAGTTTTTAAAATAATTTATAACAAAAAAACCGCTAATACGTTAGCGGTTTTTTTGTTAAGTATTGGCTTATTGTAAGTAACTTAAAAATAGTATTTACAAATAAGTAAAAATTATGTGATAATTTTTTTAGCTAAATTTTATTACATCAAAATTTAATCTTGCAACTCTAACCAACGCATTGTTTTTTCATCTATTTGATTGGTAATGTATGTAAAGTTTTTTGATAGTTTTTCTATCTCCTTTGCATCGCTAATTCCACTTGCTAATTGTGTTTCAATTTCTGTTTTTTGTGTTTCGAGTTTTGGCAATTCAACATCTAATTCTTCCAACTCTTTTTGCTCTTTAAACGAAAGTTTTTTCTTAGTAAGTACTTCTGTAGTCATTTTTACATTTTCGGTTTCGCTCAAACTAACAGTTGTTTCTTTTTTAACATCCTCAATGGTTGATGTGCCTCCAATTTGTGGTGCGCTTAACTCATCATCGTCTTCTCTATCATAAACCCACTGGCGGTATTCGCTATAATTACCCGGAAAATCTTTTACAATACCGTTGCCCTCAAAAGCAAAAACGTGATCTACTAATCTGTCTAAAAAATAACGATCGTGAGATACAATTAATACGCAGCCCTGAAAATCTAATAAAAATTGTTCGAGTGTTTGTAGTGTTAAAATATCTAAATCGTTTGTAGGCTCATCTAAAATTAAAAAATTTGGATTTTTAACAAGCACCGTAAGTAAATATAATCGGCGGCGCTCGCCACCACTTAATTTGCCAACATGGCCATATTGTACTTCGGGCGCAAAATTAAATCGAGTTAATAATGCCGATGCGCTAAGTGTTGTACCGTTTGCTAATGGTATAAATTCTGCAATATCTTTAACAACTTCAATTACGCGGGTATCATCGGGTACCTTAATGCCTTGTTGCGAATAATAACCAAACACAATGGTATCGCCTACCGAAACTTTACCTGCATCGGGTGGCTCAATACCTTGTAACATATTAATAAATGTACTTTTACCAATACCATTTGGACCAACTATTCCAATTTTTTCGCCTTTAATAAATGTGTACGAAAATGGGTTTAATATTTTTTTATCGCCAAATGCTTTTTGTAATTTATGTACTTCAATAATTTTACTTCCTATCCGTTCAACCTTTACACTTAACTCTATTTTTTTTTCTATTTTTTTTGCACGTGCTTTTTTCTCAACATCATAAAAAGCATCAACTCTCGATTTTGATTTGGTTCCTCGAGCTCGGGGTTGTTTGCGCACCCAATCTAACTCTCGTTTATATAAATTTTTAGCTTTATCTAATTCAGATGCTTCAATCATTAAACGATCTGCTTTTTTTTCCATATAATAAGCAAAGTCGCCTTTGTATTCATATAACTCATGATTATCAATTTCGATAATACGATCGCAAACTTCATCTAAAAAATACCTATCGTGGGTTACTAATAATATACTTTTTTTATAGCTGCGTAAATATTCTTCAAGCCACTCAATCACATTTACATCTAAATGGTTAGTTGGCTCATCCATTATCAACAAATCGGGTTCGTTTAAAATAACTTGTGCTAAGGCTAATCGTTTTTTTTGTCCACCACTTAAGGTACTAACTTTTTGAGTTAAATCGTTTAATGCTAAGTTAGAGCAAACAATATTAATTTGTGTTTCAACGTTCCAAGCCTCTAAATCATTCATTTTATTAGTTAAAACATCTAACTGGTTTTCCGATTTTTCGGTAGGGTTCGCATAGTGGCTTTCTACCAAGTGCATATAGTCTATTGCCGTTTTAACCATTTCGCTATCGCCTGCATAAATGGCCTCTTCAATTGTATGGTTTTCGTTTAAGTTAGGCTCCTGACTTAAAAATGAAATGCGTAATTCCTTACGAAATGCAATGTTACCACTATCTGCAATTTCTATGCCTTGTAATATTTTAAATAAGGTTGATTTTCCTGAGCCATTTTTAGCAATTAAAGCAACTTTATCGCCATAATTAATGCCAAAATTTATGTTTTGAAATAGAACTTTATCGCCAAAGCTTTTACTGAGTTGATTTACAGATAGTAGATTCATTTATTTGTAGTTGAGTAGTTAAATTTAGTGTTAGAACGTTATGTTAGTTACGATGTACAATGTGTTTATCTATTAAATACCGTAGTTTATCTTTAGTAAGGTTCGTGTTAATTTCGCCATTTAAAGTAAGTGATACGGTGCCCGTTTGTTCAGAAACAGTTATGGCTATTGAATCGGTCGTTTCTGTAATACCAACTGCTGCACGGTGCCTCATTCCAAAGTTAGATGGAAAGTTTTCTTTGTCTGTTACTGGTAGCACACAGCGCGCGGCAACAATTCGATTGTTTTTAATAATTACTGCGCCATCGTGTAAGGGACTGTTTTTATAAAAAATATTTTCAAGCATTCTATCTGTTAAAGCACTATCAACCATTTCGCCAGTGTTTATATAAAACTTTAAATCCGATTTTCGAGATAAAATAATGAGTGCACCTGTTTTAGTATCACTCATATTAAAGCAGGCGGTTATAATTGAATCCGAATCTAAATCGTAATACGAGCCATTATTTAAATCGGTTGCGGGTGTAAATAACGTTTTCCAGTTTTTGTTTTTCAAAAATTCGTTAGACCCAATGTATAATAAAAACTTACGAATCTCTTGCTGAAAAACAACCATTACTGCAATTACACCAACGTTAATAAATTTACCTAAAATTGAACCTAATAGTTTTAACTCAAGTGCGCGCACTATAATCCAAATTACATATATTAAAGTTAAGCCAGTAAACACATTTACGGCAGCCGTACCTTTAACCATTTTATATAATTGATACAGCATAATTGCAACCAAAAATACATCAATAGCATCTGTTAATGTAAACGACAAAAAAAATAGTAACAAAGGGCTTAACATTTGGCAAAGATATACTTAAATGCGAATTCCAACCACACAAACATCATCAACTTGCTCTAAATTTCCTTTCCAATTTTGAAAAGTTGAATTTAAAATTAATGATTGTTGACCCAACGGTTGTTGATTAATTGATATTAGTAATTCATTAAGTTTTTTCGATTTAAATTTTTTACCGTTACTGCCTCCAAATTGGTCGGCAAAGCCATCGGTATACAAATAAAGTGTATCGCCAAGTTTTGCATCTATTGTATACAAATTAAACGCACTCGTTTTTTCGCCTTTACCTACAGGCATTCTATCTTTTGGCAAATCTATAATTTTATTATTTCTAATTTGAATAGGCGTATTGTTTGCTGCCGCATAAGTAATAACTTTGTTATTGTTAGGGCCCGCTTCAATGCAAAGTAAAATACCATCCATGCCATCTTTTTGTTCTTCTTTACTAATACTATTAATTAACCGTTCGCGCACATAATTAAAAACGTTGTGAGGCTCAGTAATGTTTTTTTCTTTAATAGCCTCGCTCATGTAGCCAATGTTTAATAAACTCATAAAGGCTCCTGGCACCCCATGGCCTGTACTATCGCAAATGGCTAAATAAAATTTATTTTGATGCTCGGTAGCCCAATAAAAATCGCCACTCACAATATCTTTTGGTTTAAATAATAAAAAATTATTGGGAATGTGCGCTGTTAAAAAATCTTTGTGTGCTAATAACGAATCTTGTATGCGTTTTGCATAATGGATACTATCTAAAATTTCTTTTTGTTTTTCATCAATTAAATTATAAGCAAATTCTATTTTTTTATTTTTTAAAGCAAGTTCGTAATTAATTTTTTGTTTTTGTTTGTTTGCATAAAATGCATACCCTGCAAAGCCACTAATTAATAGCAAGCCAAGCAAAGTGCTATATAGCACTACTTTGTTTTTTTGTATCTCAACTTTTTGAAATTCTTTATCAATGGTTAGTAATTTAATTTCTTTTTCTTTGCTTTTTGTTTCAAATTTTGTTTCGAGTTCGTGTAATATTTTCGAATTATCTTGATTAAAAATAGTGTCTTTAGTTTTAGTGTATAATTTATAATAATCATAAGCTTTTTCAAAATTTTTCATTTGATAGTACGAGAGTGAAATAGCATCGTAGCTATAATTTAAAAACTGCAAGTATTTTTGTTTTTTACATATTTCAATTCCCAATTGATAGTAGTGAATAGAGCGAAAATAATCTTTTGTTAAGTTGTTTAAGTCGCCCAAATTAATTAATGCCAGGGCTTCGTCCTGAACATTTTTAAATTTTTGCGCCAAAATTAAAGCGTCTTGTAAATTTTTTGTAGCTTCTTTAAACTTTTTTTGATTCATTTTTATAACGCCAATATTTATTAATGCAGAAGTGATTCCGCCACTATCCATTACTTCTTTTTTTAATTTTAACGATAGTTCTAAATTTACTAAAGCTTCATCTTGCTTATTTAAATCTTGCATAATGGTGCCAATATTGTTGTAAGCATGGGCCATCGATAATTTATCGTTACTTTTTTCATCAATGGCTATTGATTTTTTAAAATACTCGATTGCTTTATTATACAGCTTTTGTTGCTGAAAAATTAAACCCATATTATTTAATGCACTCGAAAGTAGTTGTAAATGAAGGGGGGAGTTTTTGTTTGGTTGAGCTTCAATTAAAGAAGTTACTTCGATATTATATTTTAATGCTTCGGTATTATTACCTCTAAAATAATAAATACTACTAAGGTGATTTGCCGCTTTAATTTTACCATCAATAAAACCTATTAAAACTGACGTTTTATATGCTAATTTACAAATACTTAAAGCCGAATCGGTATTAGATTTATTGTAAACCAAAAAAAGTGTATTTAATAAATTAACTTTTTGAGTGTCGTTTTTGCAAGCACTTATTTTTTTACAAAGCGAGTCAATTTTAAATTGTTGGGCGTAAGTATAGTTAGAAATAAGTGTTGCAAATAAATAAATATAAATTAATTTTTTAAGCATATTAAATTTTAATTCCTACTATACACACATCATCAACTTGCTCTAAATTTCCTTTCCAATTTACAAAGGTTGAATTTAAAATTAATGATTGTTGGCTTAGTGGTTGTTGGTTAATAGATAGCAATAACTCTTTTAATTGTTTGTATTTAAATTTTTTACCAAGCCCAAACGTGTTTTTCAAATTCATTTTTTCGCCCCCAAATTGATCGGCATAGCCATCTGTAAACAAATAAACAATATCTTGTTTTAATAACTGAAAATTATTAACAGTAAAACTATTTGTTTGATTTGGTGATCTGCCTACAGGCATTTTATTTGCTAAAAGTTCAATAATTTCATTATCTCGTAAAATCCAAATAGGATTATTTGCTCCCGAAAACTGCATTTCTAAAGTAAGGTTATCAACTTTTATTAATGCGCAATCCATTCCATCATTTCCACCCTGCCCACTTTCATCTGGCTTTAAACCTAAAATTAAAATTTTGCGTACAAAATTTAATATATCGGATGTAGTGTTTAAATTTTTACTTAAAACAGCTTCGTTAAGTAACGAAATATTTAGCAAACTCATAAATGCACCAGGAATGCCGTGCCCAGTACTATCGGCTACACATAAATATGTGGCGTGGTTAATTGTGTTTGCCCAATAAAAATCGCCACTAACAACATCTTTTGGGTTAAAGTAAATAAAATAGTCGTTAAAGTTGTTTTCAAATTCAGTATTACTTGCCAAAAATGATGTTTGTATTCTTTTAGCATAATTAATAGAGTCTTGTATTTCTTTTTGATGCTCATCAACTAACTGTTTTTGAAACTCTACTTCTAATTTTTGTTTTTCGATAATTGTTTTTTGTTTTGATGTTTGCTTAAATTTTTTAAATAACCAAAACGAAAAACCTAATACAATTAATAAAATTAAAGCAATAACATAAGTAAGTAGTTTGTGTTGTTGTTTTTCAGCATCGTCAATTGCTTGTTTTTTTTCGTGTTTAAGGGTTTGTTTATCTTGGTCGTATTTAAACTGTTGCTCTAAAATGGCTACCCTATTATCTTTATTGTTTAAACTATCTCTGTATTTTATATACTCTTCGTGCATATACAATGCTTGCTCAAACATTTTTTGTGATTTATAAATATCATATTTTGTATTTGTAATGGATAGCATACCATCAATTGAGCCAGCTGTTTTTCCAATTTCAAAAGCTTTATCAGAAAACTCAATTGCATCTTTATAATTGCCTTGTTTTTTATAAACATTACTAATGTTATTTAAGGCAAATAACAAACCTTCTTTATCATCTATTTGTTCAAATAAATTAATGCTTTTTTTATAACAGGCTAAGGCGTTGTTATCGTCATTAAGTTTGCGGTATACTAAACCCAAATTATTAGTACTGCCAGCTAAGCCTTCTAAATCGTTAATTTTTGCGGCTATTTCAATTGATTTAGTATAATAAATTTTTGCATTTACATATTTACCTTGCACTTTTGATACATAACCTAAATTATTATAACTAGTAGCAATCCCCTCTTCAAATTTAGATAATTTAAAGTTGTTAAGCGCTAAACTATAGTATTTTTCGGCACGATTGAAGTCTTTTTGTTGTTGATACAGATACCCTATATTGCTTTGCGTTTCACCTAATTCGGTTATACAATTATATTCTTCATAAATTTTTAAAGCTTTTAAATCAAACTCAATGGCATTTGCTAAAATACCCTTATTCATTAAATCATAACCCGTGTTTGCAAACACATTGCCCTGTTTTATTTTATAAAAATTACATAAAATTGGGGTTTTGCAATTTGCTAAATTCGCATTTACTAAAATTTGCAACTGTTTGTTATACACCTGCCACTCTCCTTCATTAGCCTCGCCACACAATTGGCTTAAAATATTAGCTTTAATTGTATCTGTATTTGCCGTTAACAATAATTTTTTTAAAACTGCAACACTATTTTTTTGTGCAGTAATACTTGTAAAACCTAATAAAAATAAAAGCAAATATTTAAAGGTTCGAGTCAATTAATGAATATAAAATTTATTTTAAGTAAAGTAATAAAATTAGTTAAATCAACAACAATTATCAAACAAATAAACTTAAATTTGAAATTACTTTACTTATTTTGAAACAATTATTAATCCTTATTTTTTTTTCTATTACACTCGCAATTTGCTCGTGTAAAAATTCGCTTACCTACGAAAAACATATTAAAGAATTGGATAGCTTAAAAACTGTTTTAAGCCAAGTAACCTTAAATTTTAAAAACATAGATAGTAATACGGTATTTGCGGCGTACCAAAAACAATATTCGTTTTCGCGATTTATAACTACACACATAAACGATACGTTAAACAAAACAGACGCGCAAAATTTACAAGTTTTTTTTAATACTGCTATTGGTTTAAAAACATATTTAAAAACCAGGAGCGAAAGTATAGCCAATGCCAATGCAACACTTAGCCAACTCACAACACTTTGTGCCGATTTAAAAAACAATGCAATTGAAACCGAAGATGCCATTGCATATATATATATTGAAAAACAAGCTACCATAACTACTATAAATAATTTAAAAACTAATACCGAAACCACCCGTGTAGTTTTAGAAAACTATAACACTAGTTTAATAAAAACTGAACTATTTATAAAACAAATAAACAACAACTCGTTACCCGATTTAATAAAACCAAATTTTGAATAAATTTTGAAACAGCTACTAATACTATTTTTTGTTTTAAGCGTTAATTTTATTAAAGCGCAAAAAAACAACGACGATGCGTTGGCTATGCAATTTTATGAACGAAAAGAGTTTGAAAAAGCTGCTGTTTATTTTGATAAACTTTACGATAAAAATCCAGATGCTTACTTTACTTATTATTACAAATGCTTAATAGAGGTTAAAGATTATACTAAAGCTGAAAAAATTATAAAAAAACAATTAAAGCGTAATCCAACAGCATCGCACTTTCATGTGTGGCTTGGTAAATTATATAAACTACAAAATAATAGTGATAAAGAGCAAGAACAGTATAATAAAGCATTAAAAGAATTAGTGCCACAGCAAAATTATGTGTTTACTTTAGCGCATACCTTTGAAGAAGAAGGCTTGTTAGATTATGCAATTGAAGTATATAAAAAAGCACGTAAAGAGCCCGAAAACACAGCGTACCCATTTTATTACGAAGTAGCCGATTTATATAAACAAAAAGGCGATTTAAAAACAATGGTTAACGAATACCTTGACGCTGTTGAATTTAGAGAAAGTGAATTGTATACAGCGCAAGCAAATTTACAACAATCGTTAGGGTATGACGATAAAAATGGCGGCTTTAATAATCCCATTTTAAAACAAGAACTTCAAAAACGAATTAATCAACATCCTGATAAAATAATTTTTTCGGAATTTTTAATTTTTATACAAAATCAACAAAAAGATTTTGATGGCTCATTTACTCAAAATAAAGCTTTAGATAAACGCAAAAAAGAAGACGGCACGCGCATAATGGAGTTAGCAAAGCTGTGTATTAGCAACGAGCGCTACGATGTTGCCAAAAAATGCTATGAATACGTAATTAGTAAAGGAAAAGAAAATCCCTACTACGATATGGCAAGTATAGAAATGCTAAATGCTAAATACACCCAATTAACACAGCAAAATAATGCCGATGTAATGCAAGCCACTATTTTAAATACAGATATTGAAACTGCAATTAAACAATATGGCATTAGTAGTTTATCATTACCACTCATAAAAAAATCGGCGGCTCTTAAAGCTTATTACTTAAATCAACCCCAACAAGCAATAGATCAATTACAAAACATAACTACACAATATACATTTGATAAGAATACAGTAGCCGAAATTAAATTAGACTTAGCCGATATGAATTTATTAGTTGGTAACATTTGGGATGCATCGTTGCTTTATTCTCAAGTTGAAAAAGATTTTAAATACGATGTAATTGGGCAAGATGCAAAGTTTAGAAACGCAAAATTAAGTTATTACGCATCTGATTTTAAATGGGCAAAATCGCAATGCGATGTGCTAAAAGGCGCAACAACAAAAGTAATAGCTAACGATGCGCTCGACTTATCATTAGTTATAACAGATGCAATTGGTGTAGATACTAACGATGCACCATTAAGTATGTTTGCACAAGCCGATTTACTTATACTACAACACCAATTCGATTTGGCGTTAAGCAAACTAGATAGCATAAATAGTTTGTTTAACGAGCATACCTTAGGCGATGACATTTACTATAAAAAAGCACAAATATTTAAATTAACAAACCGATATGCTGAAGCAGCAAAAATGTATCAAAACATTATAGAGTTTTACCCAACCGAATTATATGGCGACGATGCATTGTTTAAACAGGCCGAATTATATGATAATAATTTAAATGACACCGTTAAGGCAAAACAATTGTATGAAGATGTGTTAACAAAATACCCAGGAAGTGTGTATGTAGTAGAAGCGCGAAAGCGTTACAGGCAATTGAGAGGAGATAGTATAAATTAATTTAAAAAAATAACGATGTATATATATAACGTAACCGTAACCATTGATAAAAAAATTGCCGAAGAATGGCACCAATGGGTGAAGCAAACCCACATACCACAAGTAATGGCAACAGGCTATTTTGTTGAATATAAAATGTGCCGCGTGTTATTTGTTGATGATGAGGGAGCAACCTTTAGTACGCAATATACTTTTAATAAAATGGAAGACATTGAAAACTATCAAAAACATGAAGCGCCAAAATTGCAAGCTGATATGAAAGCATTGTACGGCGGAAAATATGTTGCTTTTAGAACTTTATTAGAAATAGTTTAGTTAATGTTTAAACAAAAATAAAATTCTATTCATCACACTTATAATAAAACAAATTGGCTTCATCCGTAAAAGCAAAAAAACATTTAGGTCAGCATTTTTTAATTGATTTAAATATTGCGCAAAAAATAGTAAATGCCTTACCGCAAAACAACTTGCCTGTTTTAGAAATTGGACCAGGAACAGGTGTGTTAACACAATATTTAATTGATAAAGAAACCTTTACAGCCTTTGATATTGATAGAGAATCGATTGATTTTTTAAAAGAAAAATATCCCGAACATCAACATAAAATTCATTTCCAAGATTTTTTAGAGGCCGATTTAAAGCCATTTGCAGCCAAAGGTAATTTTAATGTTGTGGGTAATTTTCCGTACAACATATCAACCCAAATTATGTTTAGAGTTTTAGAGCATAGGGCAGATGTAATATCGTTAGTTGGTATGTTTCAGAGAGAAGTAGCGCAACGCATTGCCGAAAAACCAGGCACAAAAGCTTATGGCATACTAAGCGTGTTGTTACAAGCATTTTATAAAATTGAGTATTTGTTTACAGTGAGCGAACATGTATTTAACCCGCCACCAAAAGTTAAAAGCGCCGTTATACGTTTAACAAGAAATACTACTGAAAAATTAAACTGTAACGAAAATTTATTTTTTAAAGTTGTTAAGGCTTCATTTAATCAACGCAGAAAAACAGTACGCAACTCGGTTAAAATATTAAGTGGTAATAATATTGTTGATAGCATTTATATGGATAAACGAGCCGAACAGTTATCTGTTAACGAATTTGTTGAGCTAACTAATGCCATTGAAAAAGCAATGGGCAATTTACCTACACAATAATTAAGTTAACCGCATATAATTTAATAACCTCATCAAATAGGTAACTTTATAGTGTTTGTTTTCGTTAAAAAAATACAAACAACTATAAAATTTACTTTAAATAGTTGACTACAAAGTAAAATTAAAAAACATGAAATCATTTATTATTTTAATACTCGTTGCATTTTTTAATATTGCAAAAGCTCAACAAACATCCGAAGCTGCATTTTATAAAAGTTATTCGTTTGAGTACGAAGCTCAATACACAAAAGCTATATCTGCATTAACCGATTTGCATTTAGATTCGTATCAAATTAATTTAAGATTAGGGTGGCTTTATTTTATGAATAAGGATTATGTAAAATCTGAGTTATATTACCGCAAAGCCATTTCTCTCGAAACATCATCTATTGAGGCTCGCTATGGTTTAGTTTTGCCGCTATCAACTGTTTTAAATTGGAATAGTGTGCTTTTGGTTTATTTAGAAATTGTGAAATTAGACCCCAACAACTCGGTTGCTAATTATAGAATTGCTAGTATTTATTTAGCTCGCAAAGATTACAACAACTCTCGAATTTATGTTTTAAAAGTATTAAAACTTTATCCGTTTGATTATGACAGTAATTTACTGTCAGGAAAAATACTTGT
>JAYSUQ010000149.1:0-4252 GCA_043718985.1 Bacteroidota bacterium
CCAAGCAACACAAGATAAAAATTTGAATACACCTGCCGATATTTTACAATATTTAGATGATGGTGTTAACAATACGCTTAGACAAAGTTACGACCCAAGCGCCGTAAAAGATGGAATGGATTTGGCATTGTGTAGTTTAGATTATAAATCACTTAAGTTAGAATATGCTGGGGCATTTAACTCAATGATATTGGTGCGTAAAAATATTGCAACTACCCACATATTAAAGAATAATCGCGAAGTTTTTTATGGCACAGATTTGCTTGAAATTAAATCGGATAAATTAGCCATTGGCAGTAATGTTGATGGCGTAGCAGATACGTTTACAAACCATACCTTACAATTACAAAAAGATGATTGCATATATATTTATACCGATGGATACGCTGATCAATTTGGAGGCGCAAAAGGAAAAAAATTTAAATACAACAAATTAAAAGATATATTAGTTGCAAGCGCACACTTAAATGTTAACGAGCAACGAGCAGTTTTAGATACCGAATTTTATAAATGGAAAGGTAATCAAGAACAGGTAGATGATATATTGGTAATAGGTGTTAAAATATAAAATGAAATTATTTTTTATTATTACTTTTTTTTGCTTTGCAATAACTCACGCTCAATCGCCAATTTTAGATTCGCTTAAGGTTAAGTTAAAAAAAGCAAAACACGATACAACAAAATGTGGTATTTTATTTCAGATGATTGAAGTAGAATATGATGATAACATTTGGCCATTATATAACGCTGAGTTAAAAAACATTGCATTAAAAAATAGTAATACCAATTTAAATAATGTTTATACAAAATATTATGCAGAGGCTTTAAATAACGAAGGCTACTTAGCAAACATACACAACGAACCAACAAAAGCGTTAGCGTTTTATTACAAAAGTTTAGCACTACAAGAAAAATTAAAAAACAATAATAGTATTGCAACACTATTTAATAATATTGCTAATGTTTATCAAAATTCGGGAAACATAAATAAGGCAATTGAACTTTATAACAAAGCGTTAAAAATTTATACGATAGGAAACGATTTAATGGGAATAGCCCGAACGTACAATAACCTAGGCTATATTTATGATGATTTAGGAGATGTGCCTTTGGCTTTAGATTATTACCACAAAAGTTTAAAAATTAGAGAACGTATTAATGATAAAGTAGGTGTTGCGGCTTGTTTAAATAACATTGGCGTGTTGTATCAACGCCAAAACGAGCCACTAAAAGCCGAGGAGTATTACATTAAAAGCTATAAACTACAAATTGAAAGCAATGATGTATTAGGAAGCGCTAATACTTTATCTAATTTAGGATCTATATTTCAGGTTGAAGCTGTTAAACAACAGCATGAAAAAAATAAAACTGACGATTTATTTAAAAAAGCAATTTCAAATTATGAAAAAGCTTTAGCCATACAATTTAAATACAATGATAAAAAAGGAGTTGCGGGTGCGTATAGTAACATAGGTACAGCCTATGAACTTATGGCAAATAATAAATTATTAACTCAATATATAAAAGATTCGCTTTTAAATATATCTATTAACTACTATAACTTAAGTTTAAAAATAAGAAATGAAATAGAAGACAAAAATGGTAAATCAATAGTATATAGTAAACTTGCTAAAATATATTTTGATAAAAATGATTATGAATCGGCACTTATTTATTCAGAAAAATGCCTTATTCTTTCGCAAGAACTCGGTTATCCAAATAATATAAAGTTAGCAAGCCAGCTGTTAAGTAAAATTTATGCAATGAATAATAATTTTAAAAAAGCTTTTGAAATGCAAGTGTTATTTAAGCAAATGGCCGATAGTACCATTAATCAAGAAAACATTAAAACTACAACTAAAAAGCAATTAAAATATGAGTACGAAAAAAAATCGGCCGCTGATAATGTAAAAATATTTGAAGAAAAAAAAGTAATAAACGCCCAACTTAAGCAAGAAAAAACGCAACGCTTTGCATTATATGGCGGCATAACATTAGTTGGTTTATTTGGTTTGTTTATGTTTAACAGATTTAAAATAACTAAAAAACAAAACAATATTATTCAATTGCAAAAAAACGAGCTTCATCACCAAAAAGAAATAGTTGATGAAAAACAAAAAGAAATGCTCGACTCAATACATTACGCAAAACGAATACAAACGGCACTAATTGCCAATTCAGATTTTATTACTAAAAACATACCTAACAATTTTATTTACTTTAACCCTAAAGACATTGTAAGTGGCGATTTTTATTGGGCCGCACAACACAATAATAAATTTTATTTAGCGGTATGCGATAGTACTGGCCACGGAGTGCCTGGGGCATTTATGAGTTTATTAAATATGGGCTTTTTAAGTGAAGCTATTAAAGAAAAAAATATAGAAAAACCAAACGAAATATTTAATTATGTAAGAGTACGATTAATAGAAACTATAAGTGATGGTGGACAAAAAGATGGAATGGATGGGATTTTAATTTGTATTGAAATAAATTTGTTGGTTAATTCGGAAATTAAAAAAATAACGTATGCTTCGGCTAACAATGCGCCAGTTTTAATTAGGGGTAATAATATTATAGACTTACACAAAGATAAAATGCCAATTGGTAAAGGCGAAAAAACAGATTCGTTTACATTACAAACTTTAGACGTACAAAAAGGCGATTCGTTATTTTTGTATACCGATGGTTACGCCGATCAATTTGGCGGCGATAAAGGAAAAAAATATAAATACAAACCTTTAAATAATTTATTACTAGCTATAAATCAAAAATCGGTAGCCGAGCAAAGTCTTATAGTAAAAGAAACATTTGAAAGTTGGAAAGGTAATTTAGAACAAGTTGACGACGTTTTAATAATTGGAATTAAAATATAATGCGCCAAAAATATTTTATAGCCATAGTGCCACCAACGCAAATTGCCGACAGTATTTATGAATTTAAAAAAAGTGTATTTTTAAATTATAAATCAAAAGGAGCCTTACGCTCACCAGCTCACATTACGTTGCACATGCCGTTTAGTTTTGACGATGATAAAGAAGGAAAGCTAATAACTGTATTATCTCAATTTAAATTTAAAAGCGAAGTGCCAATTTTATTAATTAATTTTAATTGTTTTGAGCCTCGTGTTGTTTTTATTGATGTACAGCAAAATAACTTGCTAACTGAACTTCAATTACAGTTAGTAAAACACTGTAAAACTAATTTACAATTGTTTAATCAGGCCGATGATAAACGAGGATTTCATCCACACGTAACAATAGCATTTAGAGATTTGAAAAAACAACAATTTTATGAAGTTTGGAATGAATATGAACACAAAATTTGCAACTATAATTTTAACAACAACTCAATTTGCTTACTAAAACAAGTAGCTGATAATTGGGTAGTGTTTAAAGAATTTAGCTTTACTACATAAAAAAAGCGCTACTAAATTTAGTAACGCTTTTTTATACTTTAATAAATACAAACTATGGTTTTCTTACTAATACTTCGTCAATCATTCCATATGCTTTTGCCTCTTCTGCAATCATCCAGTAATCACGATCGCTATCTGCCCATACTTTTTCGTACGTTTGACCGCTGTGTAATGCGATAATTTCATACAATTCTTTTTTCAATTTTTGAATTTCGCGAGCAGTAATTTCAATGTCAGATGCTTGACCTTCGGCACCACCTAAAGGTTGATGAATCATTACACGCGCATGTTTTAATGCAGTACGTTTTCCTTTTGCACCAGCACATTGTAATACAGCACCCATACTTGCAGCCATTCCCGTACAAATTGTTGCAACATCGGGCTTAATAATTTGCATAGTATCATAAATACCTAAACCGGCATAAACACTACCACCTGGCGAGTTTAAATAAATTTGAATATCTTTTTTAGGATCAACCGATTCTAAAAACAATAATTGAGCTTGTACAATATTAGCAACCTGATCGTTAATACCAGTTCCTAAAAAAATAATACGATCCATCATTAAACGCGAAAACACATCTAATACAGATACATTTAATTGACGCTCTTCAATAATATTAGGCGTTAAGTTTCTAATGCCAGGTGTAATTGCCGATACATAACTATCGTAAGTTAAGCTATTAATACCTACGTGTTTGGTAGCGTATTTTTTAAATTCGTTTTGATCAAACATAATTTTAGTTTTTTTAGTTGTTAAACAAATATAGTTGTTGCAAAATGTAAAGCCAAAATATTGACAAAAAGTTTTTAACCTCATTTAGTGTGTAACAA
>JAYSUQ010000150.1:0-4251 GCA_043718985.1 Bacteroidota bacterium
CATAATTATGCCGAACAAACAAGATGCGACCTGTAAACAAAGGGATACAAAGAACCTATCGCTTAAAATTTAAAACTTTCGGACGGCTGTGAGCTTAAGCTACGGAATCATTTTTTGAAAAAGTATTAATGAAAAAGAATTAGCAGGTTAGGCTATTTTATATAAGCTAATGGTATTAGTTATCAAATTAATTTTTAACGTTATTTTGTTTCTGTAATCTATTTGCAAAAATGTATCTTTAGGCATTAAAAATTAAGCGTTTGAAATTTACATTATTACATAAAGATAAACATACTAAAGCAAGAGTTGGTTTAATACAAACAGATCACGGGCAAATTCAAACCCCTATTTTTATGCCCGTTGGCACCGCAGGAACTGTAAAAGCCGTGCATCAACGCGAGTTAAAAGATGACATTAAAGCACAAATTATTTTAGGAAACACGTATCATTTATATTTAAGGCCAGGCCTAGAAGTGATAGAGGGTGCTGGAGGCCTACATAAATTTAATGGTTGGGATAAACCAATATTAACTGATAGTGGTGGCTACCAAGTTTTTTCGTTAGCGCACTCTCGAAAGTTAACAGAGGAGGGCGCAACTTTTAAATCTCACATCGATGGGAGTAAACATTTATTTACTCCCGAAAGAGTAATGGATATTGAACGTACCATTGGAGCCGATATTATGATGGCTTTTGATGAGTGCACACCTTACCCTTGCGATTATAATTACGCAAAAAATTCGTTAGGCTTAACTCATCGTTGGCTCGATAGATGTGTAAATCGGTTTAATGAAACAGAACCAAAATACGGATACTCTCAAGCATTATTTCCTATAGTGCAAGGCTCTGTTTATAAAGATTTGAGAATACAATCGGCCGAATACATAGCATCTAAAAATGCCGAGGGTAATGCAATTGGAGGCCTATCTGTTGGCGAACCTGCCGAAGATATGTATGCTATGACTGAGTTAGTTTGTGATATTTTACCAGCCGATAAACCTCGTTATTTAATGGGAGTGGGCACACCTGTTAATATTTTAGAGGGTATTGCACTTGGCGTAGATATGTTTGATTGTGTAATGCCAACCCGCAATGCACGCCACGGATTATTGTTTACACAAAACGGCATCATTAATATTAAAAACGAAAAGTGGAAAAGCGATTTTTCGGTATTAGATGAAAACGGCACAAGCTATGTTGATACTCAATATACTAAAGCATATTTACGACATTTAATACATTGTAACGAATATTTAGGCGCTCAAATTGCAAGCATACACAACCTAGCATTTTATTTGTGGCTAGTTACCGAAGCGCGAAATAGAATAATTGATGGTACGTTTTACGATTGGAAAAACAAAATGGTTAAACAATTAGCAACACGATTATAAGTTGGTGTTAGCATATGCTTAAAATACTTGATAAATATATACTTAAACAATTTTTGGGAACTTTTTTGTTTTCAATAACATTAATGTTGTCAATATTTATAGTGTTTGATGTTTCTGAAAAACTACAAGCATTTGTTTCTGAACACATCCCTCTTTCCGAAATCATTTTACATCACTACTTAAATTTTATTCCCTATTACGGCAATTTGTTCAGCCCATTATTCACATTTATTGCAGTAATATTATTTACTTCAAAAATGGCGTATAAAACCGAGTTTGTTGCCATTCTTTCCAGCGGCACTAGTTTTACTCGTATTTTACGCCCTTATATGATTGGCGCTGCTTTAATAACAGTAGTCTCACTTATTTTAAGTCATTTTATTATTCCTAAAGCAAATAAAGTTCGTTATGCTTTTGAAGATAAATACATTAACGAAAACTACTCAACCTCCGATATTAATATTCATAAACAATTATCGCCAGGCCAAGTTTTATACTTAGGCAGTTATGATAACAACACAAATACAGCCTCTCAAATATCCATCGAAAAAATTGTAAATAACAAGCAAGTTTACATGCTTAAAGCAGAAAGTATGAAGTGGAATTGGTCTGATGGTACGTGGGATTTAACAAACGCATTTCGGCGTAATTTAGTTTATAAAAAATTTGATTCAATAAGTAGTAATAAGCCACAGTTTATGTACAAAGAAACCCACGAAAATTTCGTAACTAAAAAAATTAAAATAGATTTTTCGCCAAAAGACATGCAGCGTTTTGAAAGTAAAATAGAAGTAATGCCCTATTTTGAATTAAGAAATTATATTTTAAAAGAAAAAATTAAAGGCTCAAGTCGTATCGAATTTTTTGAAGTTGAAATGTACAGACGTACAGCATTTCCATTCGCCACATTTATTTTAACAATTATAGGCGTATCAATTGCCTCTCGTAAAATAAGAGGAGGTGTTGGCTTGCACATTGCAGTTGGCTTAGTGTTAAGTTGTGTTTATATATTGTTTATGCACGTATCGTCAACTTTTGCAACCACATTGCAGGCACAACCTTTGTTAGCAGTTTGGGTGCCAAATATTGTGTTTTCTATTATTGCTTTTTATTTATACAAAAACGCTCAACAATAATAAAAGTTAAATGCAAGCTATTATAAAGCAATTAATTTACAACATCGTTTTTTCGCTCACGGTAAGTGTAATAGTAGTGGTTATAAACGCAACCTATACCGATTTTACTTTTTTAAACGCTGTAACTTCTGATGATTTTTGGATAGTATTTATACTATTATTATTAGGTACTTTTTTTAAAAATAAGTTGGCCCAAAAATGCTTTTATGCACTAGTCTTATTTCTTTTTTTAATAGAAATACTGCATTCTATTTATTACGGAAACCCAATATTATCAGCCGAAATTTATAAATTTTTCACAGACTTTACCGAAATAACACAAGGTATTGGAACTAATACACTTGTTATGTTTATAAAACCAGTTTTTATTATTGTTATACTTTGTATTTTATTAAATTTTACAATAAATAAAATCCAACCCTTATTTTTTAAAATTTCCTATTCATGGCTTGCTCCAATTTTAGCACTATTAATTTTATCCTATAACGCATCGCTCGAAAAAGGCATTAATAGAGCGCAACAACTCGATCAAAACTTAATAAGAACCGCTTTTGAAACCACAGGTAGTTTTTTTGGAAAATATTTACCAACTAAGTTATTTACCAAAAATTTTGGTGGAAAAATTATACCTGTTCCAAATAAAATAAATCCATCCAATGCAAACATCATCCTTATTTTTGGCGAAAGTTTAACGTACACACATATGAGTTTGTTTGGCTACTCAAAAAAAACTACACCAAAACTTGATAGTTTATACGCTAGGCATAATTTTTTTAAAAAAAAATGCATCCCCGCAGCAACGTGTACTGAAATCTCTATTTTATCATTTTTAAACCAACTCGATACCGTTGCCCAACACGATCAACTATTTCAAGGCAATCACAATTTATTTAAACTAGCAAAACAAAACAAATACCAAACCTATTTTTTAACAAGCCAATCTTTAAATAGTTCATCAAGTATTCTTGGCCAAATAAATAAACAGCTTATCGATCATTTTTCAACACCGTCAACCCTTAATCCAAAACTAAACAGCACTAATTATTCCTTAGATAGCGCATTACTACCTCAACTAAAAGAAGCGTTAAAAGGAAATCAAAATAAATTTATTATTATGCAAATGTATGGCTCACACGAGCAATATAGTGAGCGGTACCCAAGTAATTTTAATAAATTTAACGAATCAACTTACAAATACCCCCAAACAGCCCACTACGATAATTCGGTATTATACACTGATTATAATTTGGCTAAAATTTTCATGTATTTAAAACAAAATACAACAAAGCCAACCTATTTATTTTTCGTTTCCGATCACGGCGAATGCGTAGGAGAGGAAGATAGCTTTGGTCATAATATGTTTAACAAACAAGTATTATCCGTGCCGTTTTTATATCAAACCTTTAATAATAAAGCAGACACTCTATGTAATTGGATAAATAACACAAAAGGATATTTCAACCATAACAATATTTCTAAAGCTATTGCCCAGCTAATCGGCTTTAACTACACCACAAAAGTTAATACGTTTTCCTACGTTAATGGCTTAGATATAGGAGGATTAGATGGATTTGCAAAAGTTCAGTACAACGATTCTTGTATTTTAACGATCGATTTGATTAAGTAATCGAAATAACAATAAAAATAAATTAATTTTTCTTTGTGGTGATAAAAAAAGTATTACATTTGCGTCCCGTTATTTGATAAGGAGTTTAGGAGTAGTT
>JAYSUQ010000016.1:0-6647 GCA_043718985.1 Bacteroidota bacterium
AAACATTAACATAAATGATTTAGAAAAGGCAATTAACTCGCACCCAGCTGTTCAAAATGCCGATGTGGCGGTTGATGTAAATGGCGATGTAACAGTAAGTGTAATACAGCGCACACCGTTAGTGCGCGTAATTAATTTAGATGGCGAGAGTTATTACATAGACGATC
The DNA here is from genome assembly GCA_043718985.1 of Bacteroidota bacterium. Lineage (GTDB taxonomy): Bacteria > Bacteroidota > Bacteroidia > B-17B0 > Aurantibacillaceae > UBA4416. The sequence goes on from JAYSUQ010000016.1 coordinate 168, forward strand.
AATCAAAACTAATGCCTTTAAACGATAACTACACCGCACGCGTTTTGGTTGCCACAGGTTTTATTAAAGAACCCTTTGCGCAACGTTATCAGTTTTCGGCAAACACCATTGCAAAACATAAATTGTTTAGCCAGGTTAGTGTATTAGATGATATTTATGCAATGGCTGACTATATAAATAAAGATACCATATTAACAAACTTGATACATCAAATAAATATTACAAACGAAAACGAAATAGAAATATTTCCATCAATTGGTAATCAAAAAATAATTTTTGGCGATGCTCAAAACATCAACGAAAAGTTTAACAAACTAAAATTATTTTATACCGACGGATTAAACAAAACAGATGGTTGGCAAAAATACTCAATCATTAATTTAAAATATAAAAACCAAGTGGTTTGCACTAAAAAATAAGTTTATGGAAAATAAACCCGATAGAAAAATACCCGAAAATGCTGAACTTGTAGTAGGTTTAGATATTGGAACAACAAAAATTGCAGCCATTGTAGGTTACAAAAACGAATTTGGTAAAGTTGAAATTTTAAGTATCGGCAAATCCGAATCGCTTGGCGTGCAACGTGGTGTAGTTGCAAATATTGAACAAACTATCGAGTCAATTAAATCGGCAATTAAATTAGCTAGCGATAAAGCAAACATTGACATAGAAGAAGTTATTGTTGGCATTGCGGGCCAACATATTAAAAGCATGCAGCACCGTGGAATGGTTACCCGAAAATCGTTAGACGAGGAGGTTAATCAATTAGATGTAGATCAATTAATTGATAACATGCATCGTTTAGTAATGAGCCCAGGCGAAGAAATAATACATGTAATTCCCCAAGAATACATAATTGATAATGAAGGTGGCATTAGAAATCCTATTGGGCATTCGGGCATTCGCTTAGAGGGAAATTTTCATATCATTACGGGACAAGTATCGGCTGTAAAAAATATTTTTAAATGTGTAGATAGAGCAAAACTAAAAACCATTGATTTGCATTTAGAGCCATTAGCAAGTGCCGATGCTGTTTTAAGTGATGAAGAGAAAGAGGCTGGAGTGGTGTTAGTTGATATTGGTGGTGGCACTACCGATGTGGCAATTTTTTACGATGGCATTATTCGTCACACAGCTGTAATACCATTTGGTGGCAATATTATTACTGATGATATTAAAGAGGGTTGCGCCATAATTAAAACACAAGCCGAACAATTAAAAATGCGTTTTGGCTCAGCTTTAGAACAAGAAAATCAAGTAAACGAAATTATTTCGATACCTGGTTTAAGAGGGCGTCCGCACAAAGAAATTTCGGTAAAAACGTTAGCGCAAATTATACAAGCGCGCATGGAAGAAATTTTAGAATTTGTTTTATTTGAAATTAAGAGTTCGGGCTTTGAAAGAAAACTAGCTGGTGGTATTGTTGTTACTGGTGGTGGTTCGCAATTAAAACATTTGCCGCAATTAGTTATGTTAACTACCGGTATGGATTGTCGCATTGGCACACCTAACGAACATTTAGCTGGAGCAGATGATGAGCTAAAAAACCCGATGTATGCAACGGGCGTTGGTTTAGTAATGAAAGGCATAGAAAAATTAGAGCGCGATTCGAAACGGATAAATCAAAATACCAAACGCGATGAAGAGCCCGTTGTTACTAAAACTATTGCTAAGAAAAAAACAGATGAGGTTACAGGCCACTCAACAAAAAAAGTTGGAAATTTTTTAAACGACTTAGTATCTAAAGCTAAAGATTGGATTAGCGACGACGTAGAATAAAAATAATTTTAAGTGTTTAGTTATTAATGTTTAATATAAACACGAGTAAAAAAACACTAGTAATTAAAAAACAAAAAATACATAATTAAAAAAAATAAATATGATGCAATTTGAATTACCACAAGAAGAAAGCTCAATTATAAAAGTAATTGGTGTAGGCGGTGGCGGTAGTAACGCCGTAAATCATATGTTCCGTTTAGGAATTAAAGGTGTTGATTTTATAATTTGCAATACCGATAAACAAGCGCTAACAAAAAGCCCTGTGCCGCACAAAATACAATTAGGCAACTCGTTAACACGTGGCTTAGGCGCTGGGGCAAAGCCTGAGGTTGGTCGTGATAGCGCCTTAGAAAGCATTGAAGAAATTAAAGCATTATTAAAAGATAATACCGAAATGGTTTTTATTACCGCAGGCTTAGGTGGTGGTACTGGAACTGGTGCTGCCCCTGTAATTGCATCGGTAGCAAAAGAGTTAGGAATACTAACTGTAGGCATTGTTACAATACCCTTTTCGTTTGAAGGGAAAAAACGCAGAGAACAAGCTGAGCGTGGCTTAGAAGAAATGAAAAAATATGTTGATACATTAATTGTAATTGGCAACGATAAATTACGCGACATTTACGGAAGTTTAAAAATGACCGAAGCATTTGCACACGCCGATAATGTGTTAACAAGTGCAGCAAAATCTATTGCCGAAATTATTAGTTTACACATGCATGTAAATGTAGATTTTAATGATGTGAAAACAGTTATGCAAGATAGTGGCGTAGCAATAATGGGCTCGGCAATTGCAAGTGGAGAAAAACGTGCGTTGCGTGCGGTTGAAAATGCTTTAATATCGCCATTGTTAAATGATAATGATATAAGCGGTGCACGCCACGTGCTATTAAATATTATGAGTGGTAGCGATGATATTGAAATGGATGAGTTTGGCGAAATTACTGATTTTATACAAGAAGCCGCTGGTGGTACTGCCGAATTAATTACTGGTTACGGAACAGATCCTTCGTTAGGAGATAATGTATCGGTAACAATTATTGCAACAGGCTTTAATAGTAAAATGAATTCGGGATACGAAGCACCTACATTTGCCGAGCGTAAAATTGTGAAATTAGATGAGCCTCAAACAGCTAAATTAGAGCAGATACAAACTTCTATAATTGATGAAATAAAAATCAACGAACCTTTTGTTTTTGTTAAAGATACAGCTAACGAAATAGTTGATGAAAATTTTACAACACAAGAAATAGTAACGCCATCTGTTGATGAGGTTGTTGAAGCGAAATCGGAAGTAAAAATTTATGCATTAAATGAAGAGGTTATTACGGATAATACAACTGGTTTAGCCAATGAAACTACGACTGTAATAAACGAAACACCTAAACAAACTTTTGTTATTAATGATGTTACCAATGGAGTAAATGAAACAACCACACAAGTTACATCAGAAGCAAACACGCGCGAAGAACAAATACGATTGGCGCAAGAGCGTATTAAAAAATTAAAAGAGTTAACATTAAAAATGAAAACTTCCGAGGGCCTTTCTCAATTAGAAAAAGAGTCGGCCTGGTCGCGCAAACAAGTAAATGTTGATAATAGCAACACAACGCCATCAACACAATCAAATGTATCGCGTTACACCCTTGGCGAAAACAACGAAATACGACCTAATAATTCGTTTTTACACGATAATGTAGATTAATAAATTTAATACCCTTATTTTAAAATCCTCATTGACAACAACAGTTAGTGAGGATTTTTTTTGTAGTACTATTATATAATTTTTTATTTTATTATATTTGATAATAAGGTATGAATACTGAGCAACAATTAAATATTAGCCACTTAAAAAAGCAAGAACATTATTTACAAGTAATTAATCGCTTTGCATTATTATTACTTGATGCCGAAACAATAGATGATATACTTTGGACTGTTGCAAAAAATGCTATTGCACAATTAGGTTATGTAGATTGTGTAATTTATATGTTAGATGAAGATGGTGAAACGCTAATACAACGCGCTGCCCACGGCGCTAAAAACCCAGTTGATTTAGATATATTAAACCCAATAAAAATAAAAATTGGGCAAGGTATTGCAGGCAACGTTGCACTTAATTTAAAAGGCGAAATAGTATCAGACACAAGTAATGACAACAGATACGTTTTTGATAACAACATGGCGTTATCCGAAATTGCTGTCCCGATTTTTAACAATAATAAATTAATTGGTGTAATTGACTCAGAGCACCCTAATAAAAATTTTTACCCTAACGATGACTTAGATATTTTAAACACAATTGCATCAATGGTCGCAACTAAAATAGTACAGGCAAGGTACAGTCAAAAATTAAAAGATTATCAAAACGATTTAAAATCGTTAGTACATCATAAAACCCTTGCACTTAACAATTCACTTAACGAATTAAAAATAAAATCGCAGGCTATTAACGATAGTATACTATATGCTAAACGAATACAAAATGCAATTTTACCAAGTGCCCCAACTTTTAAACAAATTTTACCTAATAGTTTTTTAATTTATAAACCAAAAGATATTGTAGCGGGCGATTTTTATTTTTGCGAACAAATAGACGATACTATAATTGTAGCCGTTGCCGATTGTACGGGTCACGGCGTGCCTGGAGCCATTGTTAGTATTGTTTGCAGTAACGCATTAAATAGAGCAATTAGGCGCTGTGGCATTAATAATGCCGCTAATATATTAAACACTACACGAGAATTAATTATAAGTGCTTTTGAAAAAAGTGGCGAAGATATTAAAGATGGGATGGATATTACGTTGTGCATTATAAATTTAACAACACTAAGTACTAACTTTGCTGGGGCAAACAATAGCTTGCATTATTACAGTAACAATACTTTAACCGAGTTAAAAGCAGATAAACAACCTGTAGGCAAACATTTTAATATTTTACCATTTACAAATCATACCATTAAATTAAACAAAGGCGATGCACTTTACTTATTTACAGATGGTGTATACGATCAGTTTGGAGGAGTGAGCCAAAAAAAATTTATGTATAAAGAAATAAAAAAATTACTGAGTAACATAGCTCATTTACCAATAGAAGACCAGGGAGAAATTATAGAAAATAATTTTGAAAATTGGAAAGGTAATTTAGAACAGCTAGATGATGTGTGTTTTATTGGATTAAATGTTTAAATAAAAAAATTCAAGTAACTTAAAAACAAAATAACTTTAAATTTTATTTTTGGTATTTTTGTATAAAGTTGAAACTAACATCCAAAATGAAAACAATAATTTGTTTATTTATAATTTGTTGTAATACAATTGTTTTTTCTCAAGATACGTTGAACTTTAGAAAAGATGCACCAAATTTTTATTTAGATTGTGAGGCCTGTAACCAACAATACTTTAGGCAAGAATTGAGTTACGTAAATTTTGTACGCGATAGGCATTTGGCCGATATATACTTATTGGTTACGCAAAACAATTCGGGTGGCGGAAACACAATTTATAATTTATATTTTTTGGGTAGTAATCAATTTAAAAATCAGACCGATACATTTAAAGTAGAAACAATTGCCAATACACCAGATGCCGAAATTAGAGATGTATTGTTAGGCGAACTAAAAAAAGGGTTGTTAAAATATTTGGTACAAACAAAACTTCTTAATAAAATTAATTATACAATTAACGCACCTATAAACACTCTAAACGCAAACGCTGTTAATGATAAATGGAATTTTTGGACATTTACTATTAATGCAAATATGGATGGCAACGGCAATGCTTATCAAAAATATTTAAACGCAAACGTATTAGCCTACGGCAACCGAACAACCGAAAAATTTAAAACCGAAAGCGGTGGTTGGTATGGCCTAAATACGCAAGAGTTTAAAATTGATGACACCACAACCATAAAAGGGCGACAAAACAATTTAGGCGCATACCATATTTTAGCAAAATCGTTAGGTAAGCATTTTGCAATAGGTCAGTTTGCAACTTTTATGCAATCAACACAATCTAACTTTTGGCATAGCATAAGTTATTATCCAACGTTCGAATATAATTTATTTCCATACACCGATGCCTCACGCAGGCAATTACGTTTTATTTATAGAGTTGGTGGGCGTAATCAAAAATATATTGACACAACCATTTTTAATAAAACTAACGAATGGTACGGTTTACATTCGCTCGTGTTTCAATACACACAAATAGAAAAATGGGGAAATGTAAACATATCTGCAGGAGCTTGGCATTACTTTAATTACTCAAAATATTACAGCTTGTCGTTATACCCATCTATTAATTTTAACCCGGCAAAAGGTTTGCGCATTGGCTTATGGGGAGGATTTAAAATACAAAACGATCAATTTTTTTTACGCAAAGCAGATGCTTCTTCCGAAGAAATATTGTTAAATCAAGTACAACTTGCAACGAGTTATAATTACAATTATGGGTTTAATATTGGCTACACTTTTGGTTCTAAATACAACAATATTGTTAACGTTAGGTTTGATATAAACGATAATTATTGGTAACGATGCCTATAGGCTTTAAAAGCTTCACTTTAGTTTAAACTGCTTTGCAAAATGCTATAAAACTAACAACTACAGCTGTTTACTTTGCAGTTACACAAAAGTTAAAAAAGCGTTGGTGTTAACACCAACGCTTTTTTAACTTTTGTGTAACTGCAAAGTAAACAGCTGT
>JAYSUQ010000151.1:0-12486 GCA_043718985.1 Bacteroidota bacterium
TTTTATTGCAGTTATAGCTTTTTGATGCGAATTAAATGCAAACACATCTTGGTCTTGGCGCAATATTTTATATTCGTTAGCTACAGCTTCGGCAGTTAAACCCATACCCCAATACCAATCGGCATTTGTTTTTGCAACTTTTGGATTAGGCACTATTCGCCAACCACCCATAGGTATTAAACTCATACTTTCTACACCGCCAGCAATTATACAGCTTGCCATACCAGCATTTATTTTTGCCGATGCTAATGCAATTGTATCTAAGCCCGATGCACAATACCTATTAACGGTCATACCTGAAACTTTATCGTTATCTAACGCCAATAACGAAATTATACGACCAACGTTTAAACCTTGTTCAGCCTCAGGCATAGCATTACCAACCATTACATCATCTATTTTAGATTGATCTATTTGTGGTAACGATGCTACTAAATGCTTAATAACATCCGATGCTAAATCATCGGGGCGCGTAAATCTAAAACCTCCTCTGTTGGCCTTACCAACAGCACTTCTAAAGCCAGCTACTATGTATGCGTTCATATTTTTAAATTTTTTATATGGTATAATATATTTTAATTATTAAGTATTTAATTACGTAACACGCCTTTACCATTTGTAATGCTATGTAAGCGCTCTAATGTTTTACGTTCGGTACATAATGCTATAAATGCTTCTCTTTCCAAATCCAATAAATATTGTTCGGTTACAAACGTTGGTTGCGATAAATCGCCACCAGCAATTACATAACCTAATTTTTGAGATATTTTTAAATCGTGCTTGCTCATGTATTTTCCGCTGTACATTGAGTCGGCACCAACATACACTAAGCCTAGCGCTTCGTTTCCAAACACTTTAATATCTTTTCGGGCTAATGGTTGTGAGTATCCTGCATCAGCCATCCGTAAACATTCAGCTTTAGCTTCGGTTAATTGGCGGCTGCGCGAAGTCACAACTTTATCAATTCCTTTTCTTAAAATACCTAATTCAAATGCTTCGTGTGCCGATGTTGAAACTTTTGCTTGTCCAATGGTTAAAAATTTATCTCTAAAAACATTTAAACCTACATCACCTTCTTTTAACGAATCGGATAAGCGAACGGCAAACTCTTTAGTACCTCCACCGCCAGGTATAACTCCAACACCAAATTCAACCAATCCCATATACGATTCGGCATGTGCAACAACTTTATCGGCGTGTAAACATACTTCGCAACCACCACCTAACACTAAATTATGTGGCGCTGCAACAACAGGTATTGATGAGTAACGCAAGCGCATGGTTGTATTTTGAAAAGCTTTAACTGCCATGTTTAACTCATCCCACTCTTGCTCTGCAGCTAACATAAAAATCATTCCTACATTTGCACCAGCCGAAAAATTTGCTCCTTCGTTACTTATTACAATTCCCTTATAGTCTTTTTCGGCTATATCAATAGCCTTATTTAAGCCAACTAAAATTTCGCCGCCAATGGTATTCATTTTAGTGTGAAACTCAACGTTCAAAATTCCATCGCCTAAATCAATAATGGTAACGCCACTATTTTTCCAAATTGTTTTAGTATCTCTAATTGCATCTAACGAAATAAAATTTTCGGTACCTGGTATAACTTTATATGTTTTTGTTGCTACATCGTAAAACAATCGTTTACCGTTTTCTGTTTTATAAAATGCTGTATTACCTGCAGCTAACATTTCGGTAACCCATTTATTTGGCATTAGGTTTTGATGCTCCATTAAAGTAACCGCTTCCTTAATTCCAATTGCATCCCAATATTCAAATGGGCCTAAATCCCAACCAAATCCTGCTTTTAAGGCGTCGTCAATTTTATATAATTCGTTTGCAATTTCGGGTATGCGGTTAGATACGTATTGAAATAAACCAGCAAATGTAGCGCGATAAAACTCACCAGCCTTATCTTTACCACTTACTAAAACTTTAACTCTGTCTTTTAAATTATCAATTGGCTTAGTTAATTCAAGAGTTGCAAATTTTACTTTTTGTGCTGGTTTGTATTCTAATGTTTTTAAGTCTAACACTAAAATTTCTGATTTACCTTCGGCATTTTTTATTTTTTTATAAAAGCCTTGTCCAGTTTTATCGCCAAGCCATTTATTATCTACCATTTTTTTTAGGTACTCAGGTAAAGCAAACAATTCGTTAGCCTCATCGTTAGGGCAATTAGCTTTAACACCATCTGCAACTTTTACTAAGGTATCTAAACCAACTACATCGCCCGTTCTAAATGTTGCCGATTTTGGTCTGCCTAAAACAGGGCCAGTTAATTTATCAACTTCTTCAACTGTTAAATCCATTTTTTGAATTAAATGCAATAACGACATTATGCCATAAACCCCTACTCTATTGGCTATAAAAGCTGGCGTATCTTTACATAATACAGTTGTTTTTCCTAAAAATTGCTCGCCAAATTCCATTAAAAATTCAACAACATTGGTATTAGTATCAGGTGTTGGTATAATTTCTAAAAGTTTTAAATAGCGGGGTGGATTAAAAAAATGGGTTCCACAAAAATTTTCTTTAAAATCGGGGCTTCTGCCTTCGGTTAATAAATTAATTGGAATACCCGATGTGTTTGAGGTAATTAAAGTACCTGCTTTACGGTATTTTTCAACTTGAGAATAAACTATTTTTTTAATATCTAAATTTTCAACAACCACTTCAATAACCCAATCGCAGGTTGCAATTTTAGACATATCATCATCAAAATTTCCAGTAGTAATTTTTGAAGCAAATTCTTTTTTATAAATAGGCGATGGATTTGCTTTTAAAGCAAACTGTAAAGCATCGTTTACAATTCTGTTTTTTACAGCTTTTGTTTCAAGTGTTAATCCTTTTGCTTTTTCGGCATCGGTAGTGTCTTTCGGAGCAATATCCAACAATATTACTTCGCAACCAATGTTTGCAAAATGGCATGCTATGCGGCTACCCATAACACCCGAACCAAGTACTGCAATTTTTTTAATTTGTCGTTTCATAAATTATATTTAATGAGTTTGAAATTTTATTTTTTAATAAGTCTATTCCGTTCTTCGGCAATTTCTGTAATTGCATCAATGGTTTTGTAAAAATCTATAATTCGGTTTTTACCTATTTTTAATTCAATTATATGATTAAAATTTCGCACCGTATTTTTAGCTATTTCTTTTTGAATTTTACCTTTTTTGGTAAGTAATATGCGTGTTTTACGAGCGTCAACTTTATCTGGTACGCGTGTAATCATTTTTTTTTCTTCGAGAGATTGTATGATTCGAGATAAAGAGGTGCCTTCTGTGCCAAGTTGTGGAGCTATATCAGATGCAAACGAACCCTCATTGCTATCAACATTAAGTAAAAAATGTGCCATTGCAATTGTAGCATCGTGCAAAACCGCTTCGGCATTATACATACGGCTCACAGCTTGCCAAGCTGTTTTTAATTTAGAATCAATTGTATCTGTATGTTTTTTAATTTTCATTCTATATCAAATATAATAATAATTTTATTATGCACGCATAGTATATTGAAATTTATTTAAAATTACTATAAACCAACTTTATTTTCATAAATTTTATCGTAAGCAACTTTATTTTCGGCTAAAATAATTTTACGTTTTAACGATAACTTTGGCGTCATTTCTCCGTTTTCAATAGTCCATTCAACAGGTAGTAATTCAATTCGTTTAATTTTTTCGTACTGCGCTAAATCCAAATTAATTTTTTCAACTTCGCGCATTACTCGTGCCTTTACTAATTCATTTTTAACCATTTCTTGGTTAGTTGTATAAGCAATTTGTTTTCTATTACACCATTCTTTTATGTAAGTAAATGAGGGGATAATAAATGCTGCTGGAAATTTTTCGTTTTCTCCTACAACCATAACTTGTTCAATAAAATTACTTTCTTTTAATTTATTTTCTATTACTTGTGGGGTTATGTATTTACCACCCGATGTTTTAAAAATTTCTTTTTTACGATCGGTAATTTTTAAAAACAAATTATCAACTAAAATTCCAATATCGCCTGTATGCAACCAGCCTTCACTATCAATGGTTTCGTTAGTTAATTCAGGTTGATTGTAATAGCCTAACATAATGTTTGGACCTTTTACACAAATTTCTCCATCATCGGCTAACTTTAACTCAACACCATCTATAACTGGGCCAACAGTACCAATTTTCATAAAATCATCGTTATAACTGTTTACCGAAATTACTGGCGATGTTTCGGTTAATCCATAACCTTCGAGCACTTTAATTTTAGCCGCATGAAATACACGAGCTAAACGTGGTTGCAGTGCCGAGCCGCCCGATACAATTGCTATAATGTTACCGCCAAACGCCTCGCGCCATTTATTAAATATTAATTTATTAGCTATTTTTAATTGCGCTTCATACCACCAACCATTAGCACGGTGGCTTTCGTATCGCAATCCTAAATCCAGCGCCCAAAAAAACATGGCTTTTTTTATACCTTTTAAATCAGAACCTTTTGCGTAAATTTTTTCATAAATTTTCTCTAGTAATCGGGGCACGGTAACAAAGCATTGTGGCTTTACTTCTTTTAAATTATCGGCAATAGTTTCAATACTTTCTGCATAATAAATTGATATGCCTTGGCTTAAATAAAGGTATGACAACATGCGCTCGTATACATGGTTTAATGGCAAAAAACTTAACGCTCGCCAACTACTATTAAAAGGGCAAAGTGTAATAGTAGCCATTACATTGCTAATAAAATTACTGTGCGAAAGCATAACTCCTTTAGGAAAACCAGTTGTACCCGATGTGTAAATTATAGTAGCTAAATCGGTATTGTTTATGGTTTGTTTAATACTGTTTAACGTAACTTGTTGGGGGTTATTTTTGCCAATTAAAATAAGTTCGTCTAAATTTCTGATAGAAGATAATTTACTAAAACAAAAAATTTCTTTAACTGTTGTTCCTTCCGAGGCTATTTTAACTCGATTGTAAATTGCCTCATCCGATACAAAAAAATATTTTATGTCGGCATCTTTAATAACATATTTTAAATCGTTATCGCTAATTGTTGGGTACAAAGGTGTGTTAATTGCTCCTGTTTGCAAACAAGCAAAATCAACAAAATTCCATTCGGGGCGGTTATTTGATATTAATCCAATTTTATCGCCTTTTTTAATTCCTAAATCAATAAACGCATAACTTAAATCATCAACAATTTCAATAAATTTTTGGGTGCTGTATTTATTCCAAACGCCGCTTTGCTTAACAGCCAAAACATCTTCTTTTTGAGTTATGTTTAATAAATTTGGGAGTAAATCAAATAATCTAAAATCTTTAAATTCAGTCATAGTGGTAATGAATTAATGTAATTTTTAAGTAAAAAAGTATTATGCGTGCATAAAAATAACATATATTTGTTCTAAATCAAATGTTTTATCGGTCTATTAATTAATTAGCTATGAGTATTAATAATTCTACAACAAAATTACTAAATATAGAATTTCCTATAATTATGGCGCCTATGTTTTTGGTTAGTAATTTAGCAATGTTAAAGGCTGGTATTCGATCGGGTATAATGGCTACTTTTCCATCCTTAAACTACCGCAAAGAGGGTGAGTTAGAAAAGGTTTTAGATGAATTAAATGAGTATGTTAAACAGTATCCGAACGGAAATTATGGTGTAAATATTATTGTTCAAAAAGCAAATCCGTTATCATCAAAACACCTAAAAATTTGTATAGATAAAAAAGTACCATTCTTCATAACCTCTTTAGGTAACCCTAAAGAAGTAATTGAATTAGCACATCAATATGGTGGCAAAGTTTTTTGTGATGTAACTAATATTGAACACGCAAAAAAATGCGCCGCAGTTAAGTGTGATGGTTTTATAGCAGTTGGGCAAGGTGCTGGTGGGCATGCGGGACCTAATCCATTACACGTATTAATTCCATCGTTAGTTCAAAATTTCCCTTCAATGCCTGTAATTGCTGCTGGTGGCATTGTTAGCGGGCAAGGTGTTTTATCGGTACAAGTATTGGGGGCAAGTGGCGTATCTATTGGCACACGTTTTATTGCAACTACAGAGGCCGATGTAAACGACGATTATAAAAATGCAATTGTTAATGCAGGTATGGATGATATTGTGTTAACAGAAAAACTATCGGGCACGCCTTGCACAATTATAAATACCGATACTGCAAAAAAAATGGGCTACACGCAATCGTGGTTTCAAAAATTATTAAGTAATAACAATACAACTAAAAAATGGTTTAAAATGTTTATACAATTGCGAGGTATGAAAAAATTAGAACAATCGGCGGCTAAAAATAATTACCAAACATTGTGGTGTGCGGGCAAATCGGCCGAGTTAATACATGCTGTTTTAAGTTGCGAAACAATTATTGCAACAATTAAAACCGAATACGATGCTGAGCTAAAAAAATTACAATAACCAGTAATTTTATACTTGTTTTTTATTTTATAAAAAAATGTTAAATTTGTTAAAATCAAATACTAATTATTAAACAAAAACATAAACAAAACAAAAACAATATGACTAAACTAACAAAATTGGCAGCAATGCTAATCATCTCTTCGCCAATGTTAACAAAGGCACAAGGATTTCAGGTTAACTTGCAAGGGCAAGTACAACAAGGTATGGGTGGCGCAGGTACTGCTTTAATGCAAGATGGTGCAGCTTTATTTTTTAACCCAGGTGGTGCTTCTTTTTTAAGCGGTAACACTGTAAATTTAGGTGTTAGTCCTACTATACCACACGGTGTTTTTGTTGATAAAAACACGTTTGAAAAAACAGAAACAACATCAAAAATGGGAACGCCATTTGCAGCTTATGGCGCATTTGAATTAAAAGATAGTAGCAAATTAAAATTAGGTTTAGCAATTTACACGCCATTTGGTAGTACGGTTGATTGGCCTGCTGAGTGGGAAGGACGTTTTGCATTAACTCATTTAGAATTGAAAGCAATATTTTTTCAACCAACGGTTAGTTATAAAATTAACGACAAATGGGGTATTGGTGCAGGATTTGTTTATGCTAAAGGTAACGTAAACTTACAAAAAGATTTACCAATTGTAGACAATACAGGCGCTTATGGCAAAGCCGAATTAAGCGGCAAGGCAAGTGGCATTGGCGGTAACTTTGGATTATACTACAAGCCTTGCACAAAATTTGCTGTAGGTTTAACATTGCGTACACAAGTTGATATGCAAGTTAAAAGTGGTGATGCTAAATTTACAGTACCAGCATCGTTAGCCGATAAATTTCCTAGCGGAAAATTTAAAGCAGAGTTACCTTTGCCTCAAGTAATTACTGTTGGTTTTGCTTATATGCCAACCGATAAATTATCTTTTGCTTTAGATATTAACCACGTTGGTTGGGAAGCATACAGCGCTTTAGCGTTTGACTATGAAAACAACTCAGCATCATTAACTGATACATACTCAAAACGTAATTATAAAAACATTTTTGCTTTTAGATTTGGTACACAATATAAAGTTACCGAAGCATTAGCAGTTCGTTTAGGTGGTGCTTATGGTATGAGTCCTGTACAAAAAGGATACGTAACTCCAGAAACTCCAGATAACAACCGTTTTAACTACACAGCAGGATTAGGTTACAACATTAACAAAAAATTTGGTGTAGATGCTTCGTTTACATTTACAACTTTTAAACGCGAAGATAAAAATATTGAAACGGGTTTAGATGGTACATACAAAACAGCAGTTGCAATACCAGGTTTATCATTACATTATAACTTTTAATTAAAACAAACATGCAAAATATATTATTTAAAACAGTATTATTTACAGCAACAGCAAGTGCTTTGGTTGGCTGTAAACCAAAATTAGATGTGCCTACTCCATCGCAAGGCGATATTAATGTTAGTAAATACGTAGCCATTGGTAACTCAATTACAGCAGGTTATGCCGATGGTGCTTTGTATTACCAAGGGCAAACAGTATCGTATGCTAACTTATTAGCAGAGCAATTTAAACTAGTTGGCGGAGGTGAGTTTAAAACTCCTTTTTTTCCTGAAAGCTCAGTTGGTTGTGGTGGAGATGGCTTAGCGCCTTTAAAATTAGATTATAAAACAGATTGTAAAGGCGTTAATGCTTTAGCTCCTGTTAGATCTGCTCCCCTAGGCGACCAAGCATATTTATTTGGAAGCAGTGTTGCAGCTAACGGTCCATTTAACAATATGGGTGTACCAGGTGCAAAAGTAATTACCACAGTATATCCTGGATATGGTAATACAGCTAATGGAATAGGTAACTATAACCCATTTTTTACACGTTTACTAGCTCCTAGCGAATATGCTACAACATCTATTTTAGATAAAGCAAAATCGCAAGGACACACGTTTTTTAGTTGCTTTATAGGTAATAACGATATATTAGGTTTTGCTACATCGGGCGGTACTGGTGGTGGCGATGCCGTTACACCTATTGCTAACTTTAGTGGTGCTTATGACATTATTGTTAACGCAATGACTGCAAATGGCGAAAAAGGAATTTTAGCTACTATACCTGATATTACTAGCTTGCCTTATTTTACAACTGTACCTTCTCAAGGTTTAGTTTTAGATGCGCCAACAGCAGCTTATTTATCAAGTGTGTATGCACCTGCAGGTATTTCATTTTCTGCTGGGCCAAATGGTTTTATAATTCAAGATGCTGCTGCACCTGCTGGTTTTAGAAAAATATTACCTACCGAGTATTTAATTTTATCTACTCCAGGCGATTCTATCAAATGTAAAGGTTGGGGCACTGCAAAACCAATACCTGCTAAATATGTGTTAGATGCTGGCGAAATTTCTCAAATTAGAACTGCAGTTATAGGTTACAACGCAAAAATTAAAGCTGTAGCTGATGCTAAAAATTTAGCTTTTGTAGATGTAAATGCTTTTTTAGCAAAAGCTAAATCGGGCATTGCTTACAATGGCATAAATGTTAACGCTACTTTTGTTAGTGGTGGTGCATTTTCGTTAGATGGTGTGCATTTATCGCCTCGCGGTAATGCTATGTTAGCAAACGAATTTATTAAAGCTATTAACGAAAAATACTCGTCAACAATACCAACTGTTGAAGTAACAAAATATGCTGGCGTAAAATTCCCTTAATACTTTTTATAATTTTAAAAAGCCAATCTGATAAATTTCAGATTGGCTTTTTTTGTTCAATTAATTTAGTAAACATTGCTCAATTAGTAATTTTAAATTATATTTAATCTTTATATTATAAAAAAATTATGACAAAAATTAAATTTGGGACCGACGGCTGGAGAGCCATTATAGCTAAAGATTTTACAGTAGAAAACGTTGCACGTGTTACCGAAGCAACGGCAACTTGGTTAATTAAAAATTTTGAAAAACCAAGCGTAGTAGTTGGGCACGATTGCCGATTTGCTGGCGAATTATTTGCAGATACCGTTACCCGTGTTTTTATTGCCAATAACATTAAGGTTTATTTAGCTAAAGATTTTGTTAGCACACCAATGGTATCATTAGGTACCGTTAAGTTAAACGCAAGTTTAGGAATTATATTAACAGCATCTCACAATCCGCCATCGTATAACGGTTTTAAATTAAAAGGTAGTTATGGTGGGCCACTTGGGCCCGATGAGGTTCAGGTAATTGAAGATATGATTGCCGATAACAGCACCGTTAATTTAGAAAAAATTGATTTAGCTGCGGCCGAAAAAAATGGCTTACTTGTAATTACAGCTTTAGAAGATATGTACGTAAAACATGTTGAAGAAAACTTTGATTTGGCAGCCATAAAAAAATCGGGAATTAAATTTGCATACGATAGCATGTACGGTGCAGGCCAAAGAGTAATGAGCCGCTTATTTCCTGAAATAGTGCACTTACATAACGAATATAATCCAAGTTTTTATGGCCAAGCCCCCGAGCCTATTCATAAAAATTTAACAGAGTTTTCGGATTTAATAAAAACTCGTGGCGACATTGAATGCGGTTTAGTTACCGATGGTGATGCCGATAGAATTGGTTTATACGATGGTAAAGGAAATTTTGTAGACTCGCACCACATTATATTATTACTTGTACATTATTTAGTAAAATATAAAGGGCAAAAAGCAAAAGTGTGCACAGCGTTTAGCACAACCGTTAAACTTAAAAACATGTGCGACCATTATGGTTTACCATTAGATGTAGTTAAAATTGGCTTTAAGTACATTTGTGGTATTATGATTACCGAAGATGTTTTAGTTGGTGGAGAAGAAAGTGGCGGCATAGCAATTAAAGGCCACATACCCGAGCGCGATGGCATTTGGATGGGATTAACCCTGTGGGAATTTATGGCAAAATCGGGTAAAAATTTAAATCAATTAATTGATGAAGTGTATGCCATAACAGGTACATTTTGGTTCGAGAGAAATGATTTAACTATTGCCGAAGAATTAAAAGTTAAAATTATTGAAAACTGTAAAAACGGAGTTTACACTCAATTTGGTAAATATAAAGTTGAACGTACTGATAATTTAGATGGCTTTAAATTTTTTATTGACGATAATACTTGGACAATGATGCGTGCTAGTGGTACTGAGCCCGTATTACGTGTTTATGCCGAAGGCAAAGATAAAGCACACGCATTTGATATATTAGAAGAGGTTAAAAAAGTAATATTTGCTTAATAGTAGCTTCATTTTTTACGCATTAAAAAAGGCTTGTAAATACAAGTCTTTTTTAATTTAACACCATTTGTTTAAGTTATACCAAGCTTGTTAGTGGCTAATTTTTGGTACTAGTAATACTACCACAACCTTTAAATGTTACGTTGTTGTATTTAATTAACACGGTTTTATCCATCGTTTGGCCGCTACCCTCGGCAATGCAAGGTTTGTTAGTTATGGCAATAGCTAATGCGGCATTGTTTTGTGAGCCTACATTACTTTTAGTATATGCAAAGGTTTGGTTTTTTGTAACGTCTTCAAAATTATCGGTAATTAATACACTGTCTTTTCCGTAATTTAACACTAACTTTAATTTAGTGTTATAAAACTCGGCATACCAGCCAGGCTCGCTACCATTGGCAGTAAACAGTAGTTTTGCGGTAACTTGTTCGGGTTTTATAGGTTCAATGTGTTCTATTAATTGTTCGGTTTTTGATAAGCCAATTGATGTATCTTCGGTTTTACCTTCATCTGTTTTTGGTGTAGCACAAGTAAAACATAAGTTTAATAGTGCTATTGCTGTAATTAGTTTTTTCATTTGTTGTTAATTTTAAATAATCTTGTTCCTCTGTATAATAAAACAGGATTGTTATTTATATTTAAGTTTAATCTAATAAATTTTAAATATAAAGAATCTGTAACTAATATAAAATCTGATTTGTTTATATAATCGTTTAAGTTTAAATTAATTGTATCTCCAATAGTATAACCAAATCGATTTAAATATAACAAACTGCCGTTCATTGTATAATCAGGTAAAACAAGAATTTTTGCATTTTGAGAAATTCCAAGCGAATCAATTTTCTCACTTATGCTTTCTAAGCTAAATGCAATACTTGATACTTGTTCAAAAGGCTTACTATAGCGTCTAAATAAATTCAATTTAGCATAGTCAATACTTAATATCGAAATTAAAAGCAAGGCAATAGAAATTAAAATTTGTATTTTTTTATTTAATAAATTATTTAAAATTACTTGTAACGAATTGTAAAATAAAATAAAAAAACATGGAATAAATTCCATAAAATAATAATCATGGTCTTTAAATTGTTTAAAAAATAAAACAAAATAACAAATTAATCCAATTAAAAAGATGATTGATAATTTTAATAATTCTTTATTTATTTTTTTATAAAATACTGATGAAATTATAATTACGATAAAAAATAAATGTATTGTTGATTGAAAATAATATTTTGTAAGCCAGTAATTAAAGATAAAATTAAAAACTTCTGTTTTCTCGTAATTAGATGCTTGCCAAAATGGTTTAATAGATGTTAAATAATAATTTGCATTGTTGATTTCATTGTAATTTATAACAAAAAAATTCCAAATAAATATAAAAAATAAAAATAAAAAGAATTGCCAATAAAAACTATAATGTCGATCTTTTTCTAAAAGCGACTTAAGTATCAATAAAACAAAGCACCCAATTGGATATATTGAAAATGTAACTTTTAATAAACAGGCAATTAAAAAATATAACAACGAAATTAAAATTAAAATGTTTTTTCTACTATCTAAAAAAATTAAAAAATAAATTAAACCACATAGTGTAAAACATAATGCAGGATAATTAGGTATATAGTTAATTGTATAATAAAGTACTATTGAAGAAGAGAATAACAATAGAGTTATTGCAATTGAATTAACTAATGTGAATTTAGTTTTAACAAATGAAAATACTATAAAACTACAATGAAGAAAAATTAATAAATAAATAACTTTTAATAAAACATACGGCGGAATTCCGATTTTTGAAATAACTGCAACTAAATATCGACTATCTGCCCAA
>JAYSUQ010000152.1:0-4226 GCA_043718985.1 Bacteroidota bacterium
AAATCAATGACATATGTATTCCCAAAACCATTATTGTTAAAAAAGACAAAGACAAGGAAGAGATTTTTAACATTGAGACTTTTATTGGCCCAAGAAAAATAATTCTTTCAGATGGAACACTTACAGAATTTGAAGAATATGAAGTAATTGGAGAAACAAAAATTGTAAATAATTTGGCCCAACGTTTTTCTAAATATCAAAAAAAAGGGTATTTAAATGGGGAATATTTTGACCGAAACGGAATTAAATTTTTTCAGTATATAAAAACGTCAAATGGTTGGAGAATTAGTGCAGTTATTTGGGAGGATGAAAATATTTAAATAATAGAAAATGTAAGTGTTATTCATTTTTTTAAGTTGTTATACAGATTTAAAATTTTGACCTTAATTTAGTTGTTTTCCTTTTTTGTTTTAAGAAAAAACCAAATTTCAATTCAATAGCCATATAGGAGTCTTTTTGTTTATCACCTCTTTGAGTACCTGTGCCGTCAGCATTTGGAGAAGTAGCATTTTTTATTTCGTTTAAGCTAGGGTCGGCTAATGTGGCTGCCACCTGTCCATTTTTTTGTTTTATTACGTTATTATCATAGTAGGTTGTACTAACATCATCAATATAATCAGTAAAGGTTGTACGGAAATTGTATTCTAAACCAATCGTTATTTTTTTACCAACTATAAAACGAACACCAATAGCCATAGGTACAGAAACAGATATACGACGGTATTTTTTTGTGCCATTTAATTGCCCCTGCCCTTCTGTTCCTAATTTTTGTAATTCGTACCAAGTGCCATTATAAAGTGCTTTTGGGTTAAACCAAAATACACCAACGCCAACAGAAAAATAGATATAACTATTTCTATTTCTCTGCCTACTCATCATTGTTTTTTTTATGTCGTATTTATGACCTTGTTTATCAAAAATAAAAGCATACTCTAAATTGGTTGATAGTTCAAAAATGTTACTCTTAAAGCTAAGGTTTCTATTATGTCTGTATATATCCGTTGTTAAGGCATCGCTACCAGATACCTGCATATAATTGAAATCAGTACGCCAACCAAAATTACGTGATAAACGATATCGGTAGCCAAGAGTTGCTGATGGACGTGTAAGTGTATATTCTAAATCTGCATAGGAATAATCTGTACCAATTTTATTTAAACCACCTAAATCTCCTAAAAAATTACTGACACCAAAACCGAAAAACAATTCTTTACGTTGGTTTTTCCACTTTGTATTAGATTTGTTAGTTTGTGAAACACCAAGCAGACACATACTATTTAAAATAACAATAACAATAACAATTATCTTTTTCATGTTTTAAATCAGTGTGATAATTAAAATTATGATACTTATTAAAATCAAAGCACTTGTCATAAACCAAAATAAAAGCGCTTGAAAATCTTGAAGTGTTTTTATTTTATATTTTTTCATTTTTTTTAAAATTTTGATCATAGTTTAAAGTTTATTTAATCCAAAAATTGTCTAAAACAATAACTGTTAAAATAATTAGAGCAGATAGGATAATAAGCCAAAAAGTTATTTTATATATCTGATTAATTTTAGTGATAGAATAGTTTTTTATTTTTATAATAAACTTTGCCATTATTGATTTATTTACTGGTAATTTAAATTCAGTTCTTTTATTTAATTGCCTTTTTTTTTGTTGTAATTTGAAGATATAGGTTGCTCAAAATCTTACCCCTCTTGTATTTTAAACTATTTTGAGCAATACTATTGATTACCAAATAATCAACAACCGTTTTTGCTCAGGAGTCAGATAATTTTTGATTATAGTATACACTATCTCTAGTATCAGTATGCCCTAAAATCTCTATTTTCATAGATGGATTTTAATTTATTAATCTTTTAAATTCCGTTTCTGATTCGATTTTAATAGTGATGTATCGTAATTATAAAAGATATTGTTTTAACACAATTTTAGTTCCTACCTCCAGTTTTTTTAATTTAATATTTTTAACTACTTCATTATAGGCAGTAACTCCACTAATCTGTTAAAACTATTTTTTTACTATTTAAAACTTCTTCGCCATTTAAAACAGAGGCGTAATACATTGCATTTGATAAGTTACTTAAATCTACTTTTAACACATTATAGCCTTCGGTGGCGGTTACCTCACGCTTATCAATTACTTGCCCTAATGTATTATAAATAAATAAAATTAATTTTTGGGTTACACTTGCATTAACTATTAGGCCAACTTCTTTAGTTCCATTATTTGTAATTAGTACATTATCTTTAGTTGTATTACACCTATTTATTGAAATTATTTTAGAAGTTGTTACTTTACCGTCATAATCAACTTGTTGCAATCTAAAATAATTTACAGTATTTAAGGTCGATTTTGCTTCGAAACTATAACAGTATTTTCTTGTAGTGGTACCGTTTCCATTCACGTTTCCTAAACTAACAAAGTCAGTTCCGTTTTGCGATTGCTCAACTGTAAAATAATTATTATCTGTTTCGCTTGCTGTACACCAGGTTAAATTTACATTTCCGTTTTTACAATCGGCCTCAAAGTTTAATAATTCAATTGGCAATGGCGATATTTTAGATGATAAAACCATGTGTCCGAATGCACTTAAGCCATTTGCAAAACCAGTTCCTGTGCCCGAAGTAACGCCAGTTGTGCCTGTACTTAAAATAGAATTATCGCCAACCCAACCCCCTGAATTTGCCCAGCGTTGCGGGCCAATTAAGCCCGTATTGTAAGCAGGTAATAAAGTATTTTCGCTACCTAAATAAGTAAAAATAACATTAGCAGTTACAGCACTACTTGGTGTAATTTCCCACCAACGGTCAATTACTACCTCGTCCGATCCATCTGCAAATACGCCATTTGGCGAATTCATTGTAGTAACATTTCCGTTAGCACCAGTGTTAGCCCATGGCTGGTTTGTATTTGCGGTGGTGTGGCGCGTACTTGCATCTACATAACCTGTTGCCGCCATTGCGGTTGTGATGCTGAATGTAAATGGTAAATAATTTGTTGCAACATCTCCAAAAGGGTAAACTTTTGCACCAGTTATTGTTCGGTGATACCATCTTATAACACTAGGATTTGTAGCACTTGCAATTTCACTAATTATAAAGCCAGTTAAACGTGTTATGGCAGTTGTAGCAGGATTTGTAATTTCTAAACGGTTACTATTTAAATCTAATGGCCTGGAGGTTAAACTTAAAACCCCATTAAATGGGGCTGCTTGGCCACCAACTGTTGTGCTATTTACTGTTAATTGTTTAGTGCCAGTATTTTGTAATGTTGCGTTATAAAATGCTGTAGCACTTGTGCCGCCAATAGTTTGCGCAGCGCCATTAAAAACCACAGCACCGCCATCAACCGTAAAGCCATTATTGCCCGCACTATTTACCCAATTACCAACTAAGGTAATACTACTTGTTGTACTTGGCGTAATAAATGCACTTGCAGTTGCACTATAATTACCCGTTGCACCATCTATATAGGCTTGTGCGCCACCAACAAATACAATACTCGCGCCAGCATTAATAAGCCCTTGTGAATAAATATTGCAACTAATTAAAATTGCAAATATAATTGTGCTCAATGTTTTCATGTTATATCTATTTAAATATTGATTATAAATTTCATAATAAGTGTATGTATGTTTTTTAATCCATTATAATTTATTTTATCTTCTGTGTCAGTTGTTCTGTGGTAATCTTCATTAATTCCTGTTGTAAATGATAAACATGAAATATTATTGTTATTAAAGATTGTAGCGTCTGATTGTAATAATTGGCTATTGTTTTTATAGATTATTAATTTGCTAGTATCAATAACAGATTTAATAACTTTATTAAAATAGTTACCCGACTCTGTTTCTGAAAATCCAATAGTTAATTCCTTTGAAACTGTATTTAATCCTCCAACTATATCAAAATTTAATAATGCCTTTATTTTTAATGTTTTAAAATAATCACTTTCAAATAAATAATGCGAACCATATAACCCAATTTCGTGAGCTGATAACGATACAAAAACAAAATTATAGTTGTGTTTTTTTAATTTAATACAACTTTTTGCTAAACTTAATAGTAAACTAATTCCAGAAGCATTGTCGTTAGCTCCAGAATGCGTTTTACATTTCATTTTAACCATTAATTCTCTTGATAGGTTTGAGCAATTATCAATATGGTCGTAGTGGGCGCAAAAAATAAGTGTACTATCTGCATTATTGTTAATTAC
>JAYSUQ010000153.1:0-12398 GCA_043718985.1 Bacteroidota bacterium
CGTAAATGTATTTGCAAACGATTTAAGCAGCGGGCTTTACCACTACACCCTTGTAGTTGATGGCAAAGTAGCCGATAGCAAAAAAATGATTAAAGAGTAATTGTATAACAATAAATTTAAGTAGTTTTTAAAAAAGCGTTTGCAATGATGCAAACGCTTTTTTTGTTGTAAATAAATATAGACTCTTTGGTTTTTTTTAGATTGCGATTAGTTTATAAATTAATCGTATTATTTTGTTTTTATACTTTATTATTGTTCGCTAAGTACCTTTACGTTATCATCGGGTATTCTATCTATTAAATAGTTATACGGATCAATGCCAACATTATAAGGTAATTGGGTAGTTTTAAACACAAACACGTTTTCTTTTTTGGTTAATTTAACTCGTTTATAAATTAATGCTTTTCCTAAATTTTTTTTCGAGCTCGATTTTGCAAACACACCAATATCAATATAATCTGCAATTGGTATATTGGTTTCTTTACCTAAACTATCGGCAGTAAATTTTTCAGATTGGGTTTTGATTGTTACTTCGTAATTGGTACCATTTTTTTTATAACTGGTTTCAATTACTCGGTTATTAAATAGTGTTATGTTTTCAAATAAATCGGTTATTAAATAGCGCAAACTATCGGGCGTAACTTTTTTAATTGCGTTAATAGCACTAATAGATGTTGGATAAGGCGCTGGCTTATATGCAAAAGTATCTATTAAACTTTTTAAAGCTTGGTTAACTTTTTGTTCGCCAATAAGTTCTTTTAAATAATACATTACTACACTTGCTTTTTGGTAATGTATGTATTGCTGGCTTTCGGTTTTCATTAAAGGTCGTTCGGCTTCAAACTCACGTCCACGTCCGCGTAAATAGCCATCCATTTCATATTTCAAAAACTGTTTCATTTTATCTTTGCCATATTCTTTTTCCATAACCATTAAGGCGCTATATTGCGCAAAGCCTTCGCTCATCATTTCGCTACCTTGCATAGGTGGCCCTATTAATTGATGTGCCCAATACTGGTGCCCCATTTCGTGAGCCACAACATAGTAAACATCATCAATATCATCTTTAGTTACCTTTCTTAAATCTACAATAAAACCAATACTTTCGCTGTAAGGCATAGTACCTGGGAAAGCTTGTG
This sequence comes from Bacteroidota bacterium, assembly GCA_043718985.1. Classification (GTDB taxonomy): domain Bacteria; phylum Bacteroidota; class Bacteroidia; order B-17B0; family Aurantibacillaceae; genus UBA4416. The sequence goes on from JAYSUQ010000153.1 coordinate 1,140, forward strand.
CAAAACTTGAGTAGCGCGGAAACTCAATTATACGACATTGTTTATGGTAATATGGGCCAAAATTTTTGGTATAATAACCCAACGATTTTTCTAAGCTTTTTAACATGTTTGGTACGTTGTAGGCATGTTCTTTTTCGTAATATACTTCTAAATCTATACCATTCCATTTTTTGCGAGCTACCATATAGTTAGCCGATATAAATGAATAAAAATTTAACGATGCTTTATCTAATTTATATGTAAAGTAATTACGGTTATCTTTTTCCCATTCTTTAATTAAACTACCAGGTGCAATTGCAGTTTGGCTGTTACTTGTGCTAATGGTTGTGGTTACATTTACCCAATCGGCATCGTTACTAATATAATTATTACTACGTGCGGTTAAATTTGTATCATCTAACTTAAATGAGCGTTGGCGTTTTGCTAAATTTAATTTAGCGCGCTTATTTTTATCACTAATTTCGCCATTTATGTTGTAACCAAACGTTGGCAAAATATCGCTATTATTAAAAAAAGTACCGTTTTGAGTAAGCTGTGTAAAACTAACTTCGTTTTCAAAACCTTTTGTAATACGACTTTCTGTAATTTTTATTAAAACCGAATCGTTTGGTAGTAAGGGTTTAGTTAGTGTATAAATACGATAATATAATTTTGCATCATTAGTTTTTAATATAGTATTTGCAATATTAATGGTAACACTATCGGGCATTTGTGGCATTGTAAAATGTAATTCGTTAATAGCACTGTTCGATTTGTTTTTAGCCCAAGCATCAACACTTACTTTTAAACTTCTTGTTTCCGGAAAAATATCAATACTATAATTAAATTGATAAAAGCGTGGCTGAATTAAATTTTCATATTTTTTATATGTTTTTTCATAATTAACTTGATCCGTTTCTTGTTCTTTTTGACTTTGATATTTATTTAAAACTTTGGTATTATAAAACACAAAACTTGCGCAACCAATAAACACAATTGAGCAAACAACTAGCGCTAATTTATTTTTTGATAAGGATAATTTTGCAATTGATAATCTGTTTTTAAAATCAGTTTCTTTTCCTCTTATATAAAATGCATAAATAACAAAGCATAAAACTATACTAAATAAAACCCAATACACATTAAACCAAATACTTGTACTAACAAAGGGGCCAAAGCCATTTAAATCGGAATAAATTACACTTGGTGTACCTCCAAATTTTAGCATGTTAGTGCTTATTTTAAGCACACCCCAAATAAATTGATTTAAAATAACAAAGGCCACAAAAGCAAAATAGGCTATGTAACGGTTATTAATTAGGTAATGAAAAAGTAAGGCTATTACTATTAAAAAACTAAACGATAATAAATCCATTACCAATAAGGATTTAAAATACACATCAAGCTGAAAGCGGGTGTAGCCCAATGCCGTTTGTGCTAATGTACCGATAACAATAGTGCAACTTAAAATTAATGCTACGGCAATTATCATAGCAACTAATTTTGATATAAATAATAAAGATGTTTGCACGGGAGTTGCATCTTGTATTTCATTCATTTTCACATCGCGCTCTTTCCACACCAACACGCCACTATAAAAAGTTATTATGGCTAATAAAAAAATATAAAATGCGCCTTTAATTACATCAATCACATCGTAAGTTACTGGGTATTGATCGGTACCATAACTACCCGTAAAACTAGTAAGCGATACAATTAAATTAATTAAGCCGATTACTACAATTATAATAAAAGTTGGATTTTTAATAATTGCTTTAGTTTCAAACTTTATTAAGTATAATAATGATTTACACGAAAATAAATTAGCACTACTTGGCAAATAATTAGCTGCAGTATTTATAATTGGTAGAGCTTCTTTTTTCTTTTCTTTTTTAGATTTTTTATCGTTAACAGTAAACGAAAATTTAAAATAAGATACAATTAAAATTAATAAACTTAAACAAATCCAAATAATACGATTAACTAAAAATGCGCCTGATAAAGGCACTGGCATTACGTTTTTTTCATTCACCGTCATGTATTTAGCAACAATACCTTCTGGTCTAAACCCAAATGGATCGAGTATATTTGCCAACCATTCTTTTTCAATATCGCGTGTAAACCCCGATGATACTATATAAAAAACGAGTATTAACATAGCACCAACAAATGATACAATATTGCTACGAAATATAATTGCTAATACATATAACAACACTGCTACAATAATTGTATTAGGTATACCAAACGAAATTAAGCCAGCCAAATGCCCGCTCAACATGGCATCTCCATATCGGCCGGTTTCTGCCCAGGGCATATATGGGCCAATTAACGAGCCTAACGAAACGCCTAATAAAGGAACTATTGCCATTGTACTTGCGCCAATAAATTTACCAAAATAATAATGTGTTTTTTTAATTGGCGATGAAAATATAAATTGAAACATATTACTTTCAAAATCGCGATTAGCACTAGCATTCATAAAAGCGGTTGTCATTAACAAGCCTATTAACGACATAACACCGTAATAAGTTTGTATTACATACGGTGCATTTTTGTGCACGCTACCTACTCCACCGCCAAGGCTTATTGCATCGCTGCTAACAGCGCCCATAACTAGTAAGGTGTTAATAATAAAAAAAATCCAAGTCATTGGCGAACTAAGCCAATATTGCCATTCGTGTTTAATAAATTTATACATATTAAAAAAATTTTATAAAATAATTACAATTAAAAAAATAATGGCATTACACCAATTCGTTGAGATTAGCAAAAAACACATCTTCTAAATTTTCTTCGGCTTTTGTAAAACCGTTACCTAAATCATTTTCCGAAAACGCGTGTATTAAAGGTTTACCACCAACCAATTTGCTAGATATAATTTTATATTCATTTTGAAATGCTTGTAAATCAACCTTATCAACTTTACGTTCCCAAACTTTACCTTTTATTTGTAGTAAAGCATCATCGGTATTACCACTAAATAACACTTTACCTTTATTCATAATTGCCATTTGAGTGCACAATTCGCGCACATCTTGCACAATATGAGTTGATAAAATAACGATTATGTTTTCACCAATTTCACTCAAAATATTATAAAAACGATTTCTTTCTCCAGGGTCAAGGCCAGCCGTTGGTTCATCAACAATTACTAATTTGGGGTTGCCAATTAAACATTGCGCAATACCAAAACGTTGGCGCATACCGCCACTATAACTACTTACTGCATTTTTTCTGTGTTCAAGTAAATTTACTTTATCAAGTAATTGATGCACCATGTCTTTTCTTTCGGTAGTATTATTAAACCCTTTTAATAATGCTAAATGGTCTAACAAATCAACCGCCGATGTGCGCGGATAAACGCCAAACTCTTGTGGTAAATACCCTAACACTTTTCTAACCTCATCTTTATTGTTTAAAATATCAATATCGCCAAGTGTTGCTGTTCCACTATCGGCATTTTGCAATGTTGCTAATGTGCGCATTAGCGATGATTTACCCGCGCCATTTGGCCCCAGTAAACCAAACATGCCTTTATTAATTGTTAAGTTAACATTGTTAAGTGCGTGCACTCCGTTACTATAAAGCTTGCTTAAGTTTTCAATTTTTAATTCCATTTTTTTAATTTTGATTAGATTATTTTTGATTAATTTTTTTTATTTAATAATTTTTCGAATACCTGTGTCTAAATTTTTCCAATATTGATTCATGTAAGTAAGCGTTTCTGTTCCTATTTGTGTTAAACAATAATATTTTCGTGGAATTCCCGTTTCTTGTTCAACCCATTTCGAATCAACTAAATTTTCGGTTTTTAATCTATTAAGTAAAGGGTATAATGTACCTTCTGCAATTTCTATATCGGTATGTTTTTTTATTTGCTCAAAAAGTTCGTAACCATAACATTCATTATCTTTAAGCACATTTAAAATAATAAACGTAAGTGTTCCTTTTTTAACCTGCGATTTCCAATTTATGATAAAAGTTAAATTCATTGCGTAAATATATAACTAAATACATAGCAATGCAATGTATTTTAAAAAATAGTATAAAAAACGCCCTTCAATTTTATGAAGGGCGTTTTAATAGTGAAAATATTTGCTAAAAGTTATTTAAACTGAACTTTCATTTCAACTCGGCGGTTACGCTGCCTGCCTTCGTTTGTTGCGTTATCAGCAATTGGCACAGTTTGCCCAAACCACTCGGCAATTATTTTATCAGATTTAACGCCTTTAGTAACTAAGTATTTTTTAACTGCCTTTGAGCGTTTTTCTGATAATAACATGTTTTTAGTGGCATCTCCTTGGTTATCTGTATGACCAGATAATTTTAAAAGCCAATCGGTAGTGTGTAATTTCATCAATCCCGCTAAGTCGTTTAACGATTTGTATGAAACAGTTTTAATAACATCTTTACCTGTTGCAAACTCTAAACTTGCAAAAGCTTTTTCGAGTATTTTTTGCTCTTCGGCTTTTAAAACTGGTGCTGGTGGGCAACCTTTTAGTTCTTTTAACCCAGGTGTTGTTGGGCAATCATCTTCCCTATCAATAACGCCATCGCCATCGGTATCTGGCCAAGGGCAACCTTTATTATCAACAGCTCCAGCAACATCTGGGCAAGTATCATCTTTATCTAAAACGGTATCGCCATCTTTATCAGGGCAACCTTTGTATTCTTTAGGTCCGGCCAAATCGGGGCACGCATCATATTTATCGGGTGTTTTATCACCATCTCTATCGGGGCATCCCAAAAACTCAGCTAAACCAGCATCGGTTGGGCACTCATCATCTTTATCCATAATTTTATCGCCATCTGTATCGGGGCAACCTTTAAATTCGGCTAAGCCTTTAACGTCGGGGCAATTATCTTCGGCATCTGTTATGCCATCAAAATCTTTATCAGGGCAGCCTTGTAGCTCTTTAGTACCAGCAACATCGGGGCATTTATCTTCGCTATCTTGTATGTGGTCGCCATCTTTATCGGGGCAACCCATAAACTCCCAAGTGCCTGGTATGCGTATACATTTATCTTTTTTGTTTGAGATGCCATCCTTATCTTTATCTTTTGGTTTACCATATGGTATTGGTATTTTAAGTAAGGCATAAACATCGGCACCCATTATTGTTTTTTGACCAACTAATGGTGCAATGTTACTTGTGCCAACTACAAGTGGGCCTAAACGTATGGCAGTACCTGCTCTAAAACCATCTAACCAATTATATTGCACAGGTACAAATACTCCAAACCATTTATGATCCCAACGTGGGGTTAATGTTAAGCTACTAATATCGTGTACTTTGGTGTCGTTCTTTTTAAATTGCATTGCCCAAAAAGGGGTAAAATTAATGTACACATCTTTCCAAATTTGGTAATCTATTTGTGCAGATATAGCAGTTGGTAAATTCATTTTATAGGATGATGAGCCCGTTGTGCCATTAAATCGTTTTTTTAATGTATCGTCAAATTCGCCAACAGTTCCTGGGTCTATTGGGCGTAAATTCCATAAACCTACATCGGCTTTAAAATCGCCACTGGTTGTGCCTTTTTTAAATTTAATTGATCCTAAATCGGTAACCGATATACCTACTTTTAATTTGTATTTGTTTTTATCTTTTCGCCATAAATCTTTTTCGCCATCCATATCGTATTTATATTTTTTATAATCGGGGCGCCATTCGTAAACACCACCAAAATCAAAACCAACACCAGGATATGATTGACTATAATCGAAAATTTTAGTACCACTTTTATTTCCATTTAAACTTACTTTTTCAAAGTTAAAGTTATCTGAGTGTCCGTAATTTACATTAGATTGGAAAAACGAAACGGTATCAGAGTTTTTAAATTCGTAATTTAAATCTTTAATATACATATAAGCCGATTGTACACCTTGTAGTAATTTAACGGTTGCACCTGCTTTAAAAAAATGTTCATTATCATCTTTAAAAACGTGAGCAAATGTTAAGCCATACTCGGCCCATGTCATTTCCTGAACGCTTAAGTATTTATTATTTAATTTAGATACAAATAATGAGGGGTATTTAAACTCTTCGTAAGCTAACTTTGCTAAATTTGGCGATACGCCATCAATATTAAAATAATTGCGAACACCACAATTAAAGGCAATTGCATTTTTACTATTTATGGCAAACATAAAAGATGGCCCAACAATACGATTATTAAAATAAATGCTTTTGTTTTTTGAATTAGTTTTTTCAACTAAATATTTATCGCCAAATAATACATCCTCAAAAGCAGGTATATTTTTTTTACCAGCCGAATCTTTTCCAGTTTTAAAAGCTTCTCGTTTAACACCAATGTAGTTATTGTAAATGCCAACATTTATACCAATTAAATTCATATCAAATTTCATTCGGTTATCGGCAATGCTTGCTGGTTGTTGATAAATGCCCGTAACACCCGCATAATTACTTTGATTAAAGCCTGTAAAATCTTGAGAATTAGCTATATAAATATTCGCTAAAAAAAGAAGAGTAATAATTTTTTTCATTTAGTTTTCATTTAGTATAAGTCAAATATAAACTTTATCCTCTTTAAAATGTTAATCAATACTAAAAAATCAATCATAATTAGTCGGTTTGTTTTTGTAAATTTGCGGTTCAGAATTTTAAGAATAAAATGTTAAATAAATTAGAAGAAATAAAACGTCGATTTAATGACGTTGAAGCAAAATTAGGCGACCCTAGCGTAATTGCGGATATGAAATTATTTAAAAAATTAAATATAGAGTATCGTGAATTAGAACCCGTTGTTGAAGCATATTACCGCTATAAAAAAATTACCGATAATATTATTGGCGCTAAAGAAGTATTGGCAACCGAAAAAGACAAAGATTTTTTGGATATGGCTAAAGCCGAATTAGAAGAAAACCGCCTTGCCGAAGACAAAATACAAGATGAGGTGAGGTTAATGTTGATACCAAAAGACCCTGAAGATGCAAAAAATTGCACCATGGAATTACGTGGTGGAACTGGTGGAGATGAGGCTGCAATATTTGCTGGCGATTTATTTGATATGTACCGCAGGTATTGCGAAATTAAAGGCTATCAATTAGAAGTTGTTGATGAAAATGCTGGTTCGAGTGGCGGATACAAAGAAATTGTGTTTAATGTAAAAGGACCAAATGCATTTGGAACAATGAAATTTGAAAGTGGCGTGCATCGTGTGCAACGTGTACCAGCTACCGAAGGTGCGGGACGAGTACACACATCGGCAGCTACAGTTGTAGTTTTACCCGAGGCCGAAGAGTGGGATATTGAAATAAAACCAGCCGATATTGAAATGGCAACCGCGCGAAGTGGTGGTGCAGGTGGGCAAAATGTAAATAAAGTTGAATCGAAAGTTATTTTAACACACAAGCCATCAGGTATTGTTGTTACTTGCCAAACCCAACGCAACCAATTAGGTAATCGCGAAAAAGCTATGGAAATGTTACGTTCTAAATTATATGATATAGAATACCAAAAACGATTAACCGAAACTACAGGCCGACGTAAAAGTATGGTAAGTACGGGCGATAGATCGGAAAAAATTAGAACTTATAATTATCCGCAAAACAGAATTACCGATCATAGAATTGGAATGACGTTATATAATTTAACCGATTTTACTAACGGCTACATACAAGAAATGATTGATGGGCTTCAGTTTGCCGAAAATGCAGAACGGTTAAAAGAAGGAGGACTTTAAAAAATTAGTTGTTAGTAATAAGCTTTTAGTGTTTAGTAAAATAACTGAAAAACCAATAACTACAATTTAAATACCTAAATTATTTATGACAAGAGCTGAATTAATAAAAGAAATACAAACTAAAAAAACATTTTTGTGTGTTGGCTTAGATCCTGATATTGAAAAAATACCTCAACATTTAAACGATGAAGATGATACTATTTTTGAATTTTGCAGGCAAATAATTGATGCAACTGCTGAGCATTGCATTGCATTTAAGCCAAACACTGCATTTTTTGAAGCATATGGATTAACTGGTTTAACTAGTTTAGAAAAAACCATTAAATACATTAAAGCAAATTTCCCTAATCATTTTTTAATAGCCGATGCAAAACGTGGCGATATTGGAAACACAAGCCGTATGTATGCAAAAGCTTTTTTTAATCGCTTGCATGCCGATGCAATTACGGTTGCTCCTTATATGGGTAAAGATTCGGTTGCACCATTTTTAGAATTTGAAAATAAATGGGCAATTGTTTTAGCATTAACCTCAAACGAAGGTTCGGCCAATTTTCAGATGTTACAAACTAACGGAAACGAATTATATAAAGAAGTTTTAAAAACAACAGCGAGTTGGGGAACAGAAAACAACTTAATGTTTGTTGTTGGCGCTACCAAAGCACAACTATTTGAAGAGGTTCGTAAAATTGTGCCAAATCATTTTTTATTAGTACCAGGTGTTGGTGCGCAAGGTGGCAGTATTGCCGATGTTTGTAAATATGGATTAACTAAAGATGTAGGTTTAATTATTAATTTATCACGATCAATTATTTACGCATCAAACGGAGATGATTTTGCCGTTGCCGCTGCTAACGAAGCTAAAAAAATATCGGCCGAGTTAGGCTTGTATATTAAGTAAAATACAGTTTAAATTTTACAATCCTTAAAAACCAAAGTTACTCACATTACATAAAACAATAAATTAAGCATATCGTAAAAATAGGTAATATAGAATTAGCTGACTTTCCTTTGTTGTTAGCTCCAATGGAAGATGTTAGCGACCCTCCGTTTAGATTTGTATGTAAACAATATGGAGCCGATTTAATGTACACCGAGTTTATTAGTAGCGAGGGGTTAATTAGAGATGCGATGAAGAGTAAACAAAAACTCGATATTTTTGATTACGAAAAACCTATTGGTATTCAAATTTTTGGTGGAGATGAAGAGGCAATGGCTTTATCGGCTAAAATTGTAGATGCAACAAACCCCGATTTGTTAGATATTAATTTTGGATGCCCTGTTAAAAAAGTAGTTTGTAAAGGTGCTGGCGCTGGAGTTTTAAAAGATGTTGATTTAATGATACGGTTAACTAAAGCCGTTGTAAAATCGACTAACTTACCAGTTACGGTTAAAACTCGCTTGGGTTGGGATGAAAATTCTATAAACATTATGGAAGTAGCCGAGCGCTTGCAAGATGTTGGCGTTAAAGCATTAACAATACATGCACGCACTCGGGCTCAAATGTATAAAGGCAAAGCAAATTGGAGTTATATTGCACAAGTAAAAAATAACCCACGCATACACATTCCAATTTTTGGTAACGGCGATATAGATTCGCCCGAAATGGCCTACGAGTATAAAAACAAATACGGCTTAGATGGTATGATGATAGGGCGAGCAAGTATTGGATACCCTTGGATATTTAACGAAATAAAACATTATTTTAATACGCAAACACATTTAGCAAAACCCACAATTGATAACAGAGTTGAAGTTTGCATGGCACATTTTAAAAAATCGATTGAATGGAAAGGCCCAAAATTAGGAGTGTTAGAAATGCGCCCACATTACACAAATTATTTTAAAGGCATTAGTCATTTTAAAGATACCCGAATGAAATTAGTAACAACTGAGTCTATCGAAGAAATTAAAGAATTATTGTTATCAATACCGAAAACTTTTGCCGAAAATGCCTAAAATATTTTTTACTAGAAACGATGCAAAGTTAAAATGACATTTAATTTACAAGTTTATTTAACTGATTATCAGCTGTTTTAAAGCATCTTATTGTATCTTTACTTAATGATAAAAGAATATAATAATCACTCGTGTTTTGTAAACTTAGCATCAGCAAATGATATTTTTATATTGCAATTAAAAAAAATAAAGCAATTATTTTTGTTGTTGTTTATAACGATTTTTTTTAATAGCTGTGGTCAAACAACTATTAAACAACAAAACAGTAATTTAACCACTACTATTAACTCAACAATAACAATTTCGAACAAAAAAATGGAAACTAAATTAGATACAATAACACTTGGTGCTGGTTGTTTTTGGTGCGTTGAAGCTGTTTTTCAAAATTTAAATGGCATTCAAAAAGTAACAAGTGGTTACTCGGGTGGTTTTGTTAAAAACCCAGCATACAAAGAAGTGTGTAATGGCACAACTGGCCATGCCGAAGTTTGCCAACTAATTTATGATACTAAAATAATTACTTTAGCCGAAATTTTAGAAGTGTTTTGGCAAACACACAACCCAACAACTTTAAACCAACAAGGTAACGATTTTGGCACACAATACCGTTCTGCTATTTTTTATCATAACGATGAGCAAAAAAAAATAGCCGAATTTTATAAAAATGAACTTACTATAAGTAATGCATTTGATAGGCCAATTGTTACAGAAATATCGGCAATAACTAATTTTTTTTCGGCAGAAGATTATCATCAAAATTACTTTAATCAAAACGGTGATCAGCCTTATTGTCAGTACGTTATACAACCTAAAGTAGATAAATTTAAAAAAGTATTTAAATCGAAAGTGAAGTAATTGTAATTAGTTAGTATCAATAAAAAAACAAACAAAAAAAATAGTAACTTTGCCAAATGGAAACGGTAAGACAAAGTAAGGTTGCTAAATTATTACAAAAAGAATTAGCTGAAATTTTTAGAGCTAATGCTAAAACATTATTTAACAACGGTTTTATTACCGTTACCGTAGTAAGAATTAGTACTGATTTAAGTTCGGCAAAAATATATTTAAGTATTATGGCAACACAAGATGTAAATGCTTTATTTAAATCTATAAACGATCAAAAAGTACATATCCGTAAAATATTAGGTTTTAGCATTGGTAAACAAGTTCGCATCATTCCCGAAATATCTTTTTTTATTGACGATTCATACGATTATGCCGAAAAAATTAATGCTATTTTAAATCGCCCTATTTAACTAAGTGAATCTTTCGTTATTTATTGCAAAACGATACTTGATTTCTAAAAAATCGAACAATTCTATAACAATTATTTCGTGGATTAGTATAGTTGCTATTGCTATAACTACAGCCGCCTTAGTAATTATTTTATCAGCTATGAATGGCTTAACTGCTGTTGTTGGCGATTTGTATCACGCCATTGAACCCGACATTAAAATCACTTCAAAAAACTCAAAATACATTTCTAAAAAAAATGAACTCTCTCAAATTATAAAATCAATAAATGGCGTTAACCTTATCTCCTACTCTATTGAGGAAAATGCGTTAATTAAATTAGATGATAACCAAGCAGTTGTTACCATTAAGGGAGTTGAT
>JAYSUQ010000154.1:0-4221 GCA_043718985.1 Bacteroidota bacterium
ATCGTTGGTTTATAATAACATGGGCGATGCTTATTTTCAGCAAGGAAATGAAATACAGGCTATTGAGTATTTTTCGAACTGTTATGTAATTGCAAAAAAAACTAAAAACACCTCCTTAGCAACTATTGCTTGCTATAATATTGGCGATGTGTATTTAGGCAGAAAAGATTATACGCTAGCGAAACAATACGCTGAAATTGGATTAGACATTGCAAATGAAAACAAACACGTTTTAGAAAAATCGTATGCGCTTTTATTATTAGGTAAGATATTTAGAGAGCAAAAAAAATTAGACAAAGCGCTTGCTGTTCAATTAGAGTCTGCGGAATTAATTAAAGACACACCCGAAAAACTTCAGGCCCACGAGCCTTATAGCGAAATTAGTAAAATTTACTTTGAGCAAAATAATCAAAAACAAGCCATATTATATGGCGAAAAATCATTGGCTTTGGCACAGGAAATGAAATCGCCATTGGCATTAAAAAAAAGCACGGAAGTGCTTTATAAAAGTTATGATAAAATAGGCGATTTTACAAAAGCATATAGAGTTCAAAGCATTTACCTATCATCGAAAGATAGTTTACTAAACCAAAGCACTCAAAAAGAAATTTTAAATCAAGAATACAAAAAACAGCTTTTAGCAGACAGTTTGAAATTTGATGCAAACAAGAAAATTAACGATATCAAAAACGAAACTCAACGAAAAAACGAAAAAACGAAATTAATTATACTTTCTATTGGATTGCTTGCTGCTATTGTGGTAGGGCTTGTTTTGTTTAACAGGTTTAGAATAACAAAAAATCAAAAAGAAATTATTGAAACCCAAAAGAAAAGTTTAGAAATAAAAACCAAAGAAATTCAAGATAGTATTTTATACTCCAAAGAAATTCAGAATATATTTTTAAAATCGGTAGTAAATAACAATACTTTTTTTAAAGATGCTTTGCTAATATACAAACCCAAAGATGTTGTAAGTGGAGATTTTTACTGGTATAAAGAAATAAACAATAACACCTTTGTGGTAGTTGGCGATTGTACAGGGCACGGTGTACCAGGTGCTATTATTTCGGTATTGGCAATTCAATCGCTCGAAAAAATAATGCACCAAATCGACAACCCAAACCAACTGCACGAGCTAAGTAGTTTGTTGCGCAAAGAGTTTGATGTTTATTATCAAAAAGAAAATCACGTAAGCATTGGCTTGGATTTTAGTATTTTATGTATTAACCAAGAAGAAAAAAAATTACACCTATCTGGTTCGGGTGGAACTATTTTATTAAAAACGCCAACTAATACCATTTTGGCCGAATCATTTGAATCTATTAACATTGGTGGCAATATGCCAACACTATATAGCCCACGAACAGCAGCTTATGATTTTAAAGATTTGCGCTCTGTGTTTTTATATACCGATGGTATTATTGATTTGAGGGGTGGCGAAAAAAACAAAAAATTTGGAACAAACCAATTAAAAAATTTACTCGAAAACCTCAACACAAAAGACACACACGAAACATTTTTAAAAATAGAAAATACCTTGGAAGCATGGCGTGGAGAAAACCAACAAATAGATGATATGACATTATTAGGCTTACAAATAAATGCGTAAAACTATAAACATATTAGTTTGTTTGGTAACAACAAGTGTTTTGAGTATGATTTTAAACGCTCAGCCGTTGCAACACAAAAAATTAAACCAGCAACTTAGCCAAGCTAAAACAGATACGGCTAAAGTAAATTGCTTAAACAACATTGCGTTAGCATTTCTTTCCAACAATAATGATAGTGCGCTATACTTCTCTAAAAAAGCGCTCAAAATTTCGGTTGATATAAATTATGTAAACGGAAAAGCAAAAGCATACATTAATATGGCAAACGCTTATCGCCATTTAGATAGCACCCAGCGTTGTTTAACAATTTTAAATATAATTAAAAAAGAAAAATTACTCCTAAAGATAACAAACACAACCGAACAAGAAAAAACCACCGCTGAGTGGCTATACGCCAAAGCACGCATTTACGAAAATTTAGATAGTTTTGCTTTTGCAAAAAAATTGTATTTACAGTCTGTAAAAATTTGCGAAAAACAAAACTATACCTTTTTATTATCGAAAAACTACACTGGACTTAAATTTATTGCAAGTAAACAAAACAATTTTACCGACGCTCTCAGGTTTGCTTTTAAAAGCATTGCACCTCTCGAAAAAATAAAAGATAGTTTAGAGTTGTGTAAAACCTACAACAACATTTCGCATTTTTACGGGCAAATAAACGAACATGAAAAAGCAAACAAATTCCGAGTAGTTGCTCTTGATATGGCATTTAAAATTAACCGATTAGATTTGGCATCACTTTATTATTGCAACATTGGTATTGGATACCACGAACTCGGATATAAAGAATTAAGGAACTACGACACCGCCTTGTTTTACGCAAACAAATCATTAGGCTTGGCCGAAAAAATTAACGATACGAAACGAAAAATCACAGCCATGTCGCTAATCGGCTCTTGTTATTTAAACACGCAGCAATACGACAAATCGCTTTCCATACTTAGAAAAGGGCTTGGCTTAGCCAATACACTCAACGATAATTATTATAAAATTTCTATTTCAGATCACATTGGCGAACTCTATCAAAAAACAGGAAGGTTAGACAGCGCTATTTATTATGGAAAAAAATCGTTGGGATACTCCAAAGAAATAAACATGCTTCAGAGTATGCAATGGGGCGCAGAAACGCTCATGAAATCGTACCAACTAAATGGTGATTTTAAAAATGCTTTTGAAATGCAAATGCTTTTTTATAAAATAAGAGATAGCATTTATAGTACCGAAAATACCAAAGAATTAATTAACCAAGAGCTTAATTACAAATACGAAAAACAAGCCCTTGCTGATAGTTTAAAATACGATGCTGATAAAAAAATTACAGAAGTTAGCAACAAGTCGTCGCTTAAGGCAGTGCAAACAAGGCTTGGCATTGTTGCTGTTGGATTAATAATGATGATTGTTGTTGGGTTTATTTTGTTTAACCGATTTAGGGTTACACAAAAACAAAAACAAATTATTGAAACACAAACAAAAAATATTCAAGATAGTATCTCGTATTCAAAAGATATTCAAAATGTTTTTTTAAAGCCACTAGAATATAACAAAAGCTATTTTAAAAACTCACATTTAATTTATAAACCAAAAGATGTGGTAAGTGGCGATTTTTATTGGCACAAAGAAATTAATGATAATTTATTTATTGTAGTTGGCGATTGCACAGGGCACGGTGTACCAGGCGCTATTATTTCTGTATTAGCTATTCAATATTTAGATAAACTAGTTCCATTAATTTCCAATCCAAAAAATTTACATCAGCTTAACGCAATGCTAAGAGAGGAGTTTAATGTGTATTATTCGCAAGATAGCCGTGTGAGTATTGGGTTAGATTATAGCGTGTTATGCATTAATAAAACAGAAGAAAATATTTATTTTTCGGGATCGGGCGTAGCTATCTTAATAAAAGATACTGCCGAAAAAGTGATTGTTGAACGCTTTGATTCAATTAACATTGGCGGCAGAACGCCTGCCATTTATAACGCTCAAACTGTCGTTTATCAAAGCAGCGCTGTTGATACCATTTGTTTATATACCGATGGCATCATTGATCAAAAGGGTGGTTTAGAAAAAAAGAAATTTGGTACTAATCAATTAAAAAAATTACTTGAAAATACAAATATTCATAACAGCGACATCAAAACAAAACTAGATATCGCATTGGCCGAATGGCGTGGCAATGCCGACCAAATAGACGATATGACCTTGTTAGCTTTAGAAATAAAATCGGTTTAGCGTTTGGTCAATAACTAAGAAGCCGATTAATAGCAACAAGCGGCAAAACAGCAAAAGATTTAGCATACAACAAAAATTAAAATCGTTTTTATGTTTTTTGGGGAACTCTAAATATAAATTTTAAACTTATGAATACCCTCTTTGTAACGGTATGTAATTTGCCAATTATAGAAATCAACAATTTTTTTAATAAGTGATAAGCCTACTCCTAGCGAGCCAGAGGTGGATGTTTTATTAAATCGTTCAAACAAAAAATCTTTGTCGATTTTATCTACAAAGCTTTTGTTTTCAACCGAAAAAGAGTTTTCATCAATAGCGATTTTAATTTTTCCGTTTTCTTCGGGGCTGTATTTAATAGCATTAATAAATAAATTGTTTA
>JAYSUQ010000155.1:0-1556 GCA_043718985.1 Bacteroidota bacterium
GGCGTTGTAATTGATGAGCAACTAGCTGATAACGCTTTTATTTTAGGTGAATTATTGCGTACCGAGTTACGCAGCATTAACACTGATAGAATAACAACCGTTAGAGGCAAAGGCTTACTAAACGCTATTATCATTAAAGAAAAAGATGGCATAAGTGCTTGGGATGTATGCTTAAAGCTTGCCGAAAATGGGTTACTAGCAAAACCTACACACGGTAATATTATTAGGTTTGCACCACCGTTAGTAATAACTAAAGAGCAAATTTTAGAGTGCGCTCAAATTATAAAAAATACTATAGAAAGTTATAATTAGCTTAATACTAATATTATTGTTTAATGGAGTTATAACTTAACTTTATTAAACATTTGAAACTTTTTTTAATTGGCATCTTTTTTAAAAAATGTATGTGAGTTGTTTTAAATAAAATTGTTTTGATTAAATTTTAAATGCCTTTTCAAAAATAGGTGATTTATTAGTTTCGAGTACTAGTTTGTATGTTCCGTTTTTTAAATCATCTATTTTAAAATTGGTTTTTAAACCATCATCCATTGGGCCAATCCACTGGCCAACAATACGCGAAACAATTTTATTATTTTCATCTACAATAAAACAATAGGCATAACAAACATTGCTTACCGCACTTGGTATGCCAATGTTGGCCGTAAATTGTATAGGTTTGTTTATAACATCGCCATAAACAGATACCCTTGCACGTTTTTGTAAAGTATACCAAGGCAAAGGTTCATTTTTTAGTAAGGCTACAAATTGCCTTAAATTTTGGGCAACGGTATCATTATTACTTGTAATATTTGCAGTTGCTTCGTTATCACTAATTGCCCAAATGGCTTGTTGTTGTGTGTTATAATCAAATTGTTTTTTGTTTAAATAGCGTGCCAACAAAACCAAGTTAGTATCGGCTAATTTACCATTAGTATAGGGCACATTTTTAATTGGGCCAGCCTGGTGAGCCTCGCAACAAAAACCAACAAGGTGGTAACATTTTTGCTGTTTAGCTTTTAATGTAAATAGTTGATTTTCGGTTACAAACACATCTTGGTAATTATTTTTTTGTGCGTTAGAATTAAAACGCCAACCAACAGGTAACAAAATACTTAATGAGTCGTTACTTAAATTAGTAATTAAATAATCAAGTTCTAAACCGCCTGTACATATTGCTTTGGCAGTTATTATGTGTTTATCAAACGCATTTTGTAGGTTTATTATTTTTTTAGTTGAAAATATATTGGTGTAAATAAACACAAATAACATAAAAATTATTTTTTTGCCACATACCATAATAGCCTCCCTTTTTTTACTATAATGCGTAATGCAAAAATTAGTAACAATTAATTTTTAAAATACATTGCTTAATACATAACACATTTAGTAAACACAAAAACTATTACTTTGTTTTTTAGTGCTAAAATTAAGTGCGTAACTGTTATGTAATACCATTAGCTTTTATAAATTAGTTTAAAGTTAGAGTTGTTTGTTCGAGCGAAATCGAGAGCTAACAAAAAACATCTCGACTACGCTCGATGTGACTTAGACTGTAT
>JAYSUQ010000156.1:0-4196 GCA_043718985.1 Bacteroidota bacterium
AAACTGCAAGGTTGCAAAAACGGGTAAAAAAGGAATTGAATTAGCCGAGGCTAAAAAATTAGGATTAGATGCTTGTAATGCTTGTTTTAATTTTAAAAAAATGTTTTGTGTTCATCGTTTTTGTTTTTTAAATTAATAAGTTACTTTTGGTATCATACCTCTTATTCCCATGTCTACAGGTTGCTCGGGGCCTGGTTCGTAAATTTTGTTATTATCTACATCAGTAAATTCAAAACTTTTGTTAGTTGATAGTGATACCTCAATTACAATATTTGTTGTTTGTGTACCAGCAGCTGGCACTGTAAAATTCATTAATGCACCAGTTGCATCTCTAAATTGAGCTGTAACTACACAGGTGCCTGCTGGTATTTGCGATAATTGATTAGCGTTAACTACCGTTGTAGTTGCTGATTGCGACTGCCCATCTAACTTACTATATCCAAAACCAGTAATGAATGTTTCGAAACCCCAATAACCTTGCGGATGATTTACATTTGGACCACCTACGGGTAATGCATTTGATGGGACCATATATTGAGTTTTAATTTTATATTTAGGCACATAGGTGTTAAAACCTAAAAAAGAAGCAACAGTACCATTACCATAAATACCATTTGCTTTATACGGTATGTTGTAGTTTTGATAAGATAATGATAAACGAAGCCATTTAAACGAATCGCCTGGTGTTAATGAACTTAATGGTATTGCAAAAAATGTTTCGCCTTCACGCACAACTGTAGATTTACTAAAATCAATAGCATTACTACCGCCCAAAGTAGTTTCGGGTGCATAATATAAAATAGTGCCGTGTTTAAACGATGTAGTATCTTGTTTTGCAAGTTCTATATAATGACTCGCCATTTTATTAAAAACTGGCGAGTAAGCCCAACGCCCTGCAGGTATTGGTGCGCTTGGGTTCCCTATATTATCTAATCTTACTTGGGTTGAATCAAATTTAAATTTAAAAATTAAATGCGGCCCCGTACCTGTAATTGCCCAAACCGAATCGGGATCAGTTTTTGTGCTTATTGTTGGTGTTTCAATAGTTGCAGCTTCCTCGTCGGCAATTGGTTTTTTACGACAAGCTGTATTTATAATAAAACATAGTATTAGTAAAATAATTTTATTCATTTTTTAAATTCATTTAGTAGTTAAATATAATAATTTATTTTATTACCAATAAATTTTTAATGATAAACTGTTTACCAAAAGGCAACTTTGTGTTTTTTTAAATAAGAGATTTTATTACATTGTTTTAAACATTAATTTTGAGCTACAATATAAAAATAGCTGCAATTATCATAATTACAATAATGATAATGTATTGCCAAACGTCTACAAAATAAGGCGATAATTTTTTAAGAGTTTCTTTAAATTTCATTTATTTTACCATTTTGCATCTGGATACATTCTTGGTAAGGCTTGCATTTCGGCTAAAATAAATGCTAAGTATTCGGTATGTATTGCATTTCTACTTCCCGTTTGCATAAATACATTTTCGGGTTTTGTTAAGTTTGCTTTTTCTAAAATTTCGGTCATGTGTTTTTCCCACTTAGTTTTTACTAAAATTAAATCAACGGCAATGCCTTCTTTAATTAAAATAGCATCCACGTCATTCATCTCAAACAACTCGCCTGTATATTGCCACAAGTTGTTAATTGCAGTTTGTATTCTTGTATGGCTTTCGTCGGTGCCGCAACCAAAACGCTCTGTCCAACTTGCTGTGTGTCTCAAATGGTAAGTTACTTCTTTAGTAGATTTTTGAGCAATACCAGCTAATGTTTCATCTTTACTTTTTGATAGTTCGGTATAAAAATAAAAATCAAAACAATCCATTATTAGTTGGCGAGCAATGGTTTTTGCATAATCACCGTTAGGTAACTCTGTAATTTGATTATTAAAATACTGCCTATCGTTTCTTAAAAAAGCCAGGTCATCTTCAGTTCTACCTTTGTTTTCTACTTGAGCTGCATATTCTAAAAACGATTTTGCAACTCCAGTAATATCTAATGCAATGTTTGTTAATGCTAAATCTTCTTCTAAAAATGGGCCGTGGCCAGTCCATTCGCTTAAACGATGTCCTAAAATTAAATTAGTATCGCCTAAACGAAGTGCGTAATTAAATAATGCTTGTTGTGTTGTCATTTTAATAAAGTTTAAAATTATATTTTACTTAGTAAATCTTTTTTATTGTATATAACACCTTTAATTATGGTGTTTTCAATTGTTTTAATATTCGAAATATCTTTTAAAGGATTTGTTTCTAAAATAATTAAATTGGCTTCTTTACCTACTTCAACAGTACCTCTGGTTTTATCTTCGTTAAAAAATTTAGCTGGGTTAACTGTTGCTGCTTTTAAAATCGAATAATTATTAATACCTGCTTTACTCCAATTTACCATTTCTTCATACATATTAAAACCTTCAAGTTGATATAAATTTTCGCTTTCGCCACCTAAAATTAAATTACAACCACTATCATTCATTTTTTTTAAGATTGCCATTTTTTTATTAAATGTTGGCAAGTACGCATCTTTATCTTTTACTATTTTATCGGCACCTGTTTTTTTTATCGCATCAACTAAAGCTACACTCCAAGTATCAATTAATTTTTGTGGTGCATTATATATTATTAATCGCTTTGTGTAATCGTTAGGGTAGGGTAAATCGTATGCCATTACATCCCAATCTAACGTTGGACAATTATAGGTGCCATAAGTTTTAGTTAAATCTAATGCGGCAGCTAATTTATCGTCGGGTAAATCTACATATCCTCCTAAATGCTCAATACTTTTAAATCCCGATTTAATTACTTTTTCAAATTTTACTTTAGATGGGTAATGCCCACAAACCATTAAATCGTTACGGTTAGCTGCATTCATCATGTTATCAAATATTGCCTCTGTAAAGCCTTCGTTCCAATTAATACTATATTGTTTTACAAAATCGTATTTTTCGCGCTTTACAATGGCAAATAGGCTATCAAATTGTTTTAAGGTTTTAAGGTTTGTTTCTTTAGTTAATTCGTATGGGTAATATATTTTTGGTTTAACTAATAATGATTCAATTAATTTTCGTTGTGTTTTAATAGGCTCATCGCTATGCATAATGCGTAAATTAGTTACACCAGCAGCAACTACAGTGCTTAAAAATGGTTCAAGTTTTTGTGCAGTAGGTAAGTGTAAATGCATTTCGGTTAAGCCTGGCATTAGGTATTTACCAGTTGCATCAATAATTTTAGTGTCTTTATTTTTTTTAATTTGCTTAAAACTGTTTATAGCAATTATTTTTCCATTATAAAAAGCTACACTTTGTTTTTCAATAACAGTATCTTTAGTCATTGGTATTATATTAATATCTTTTATAATATAATCGACCATTATTTGGCTATAAATGCAGTTAGTTAAAGCGATGCACAAGGTGCATATCATTAGTTTTTTCATTTTAAAATACGTTGTTTACTGTTTTTACTATTAGTAGAGTAGGGAGGCTTAAAAAAATAATTAGCCTTACATATGCCCTATAGCATCGGGTATTTGATAAAATGTTGGGTGGCGATAAACCTTATCATTTGATGGTTCAAAAAACGAACCTTGGTCTTCGGGGCTACTAGCTGTAATTGCATTACTGGGCACTACCCATAGCGAACAACCTTCGCTACGGCGGGTATATAAATCTCGTGCATTTTGCAATGCCATTTCTTTATCGTAGGCGTGTAAACTACCACAGTGCACAAAGGGTTGGCCTGCTTTTTTTTGTACAAATACTTCCCAAACCGGGCCCTGATTATCGCTCATTTTGTATAATTCTTAATTGTTAATGTTTTGTTTTTTAATTATATATTTTATTATTAAAAATTTATAATTTAGTTAAGCAGCTTCGTAAACTTCATTTTTCTTTTTAGCAAACGCTTGTGCCGCTTCTCTTACCCAGGCCCCATCGTTATGAGCTTTGTTTCGAGCTAATAATCTTTCTTTATTACACGGGCCGTTGCCACTAATTACGTTTTTAAATTCAACCCAATTAGGTTCGCTAAAATCATAACCTTTTTTTTCATCATTCCATTTTAAATTTTTATCAGGTACAACTAAGCCTAAATATTCAACTTGTGGCACCGTTTGATTTACAAATTTTTGACGTAATTGATCGTTTGTTTCTCGTTTAATGCGCCATTTCATTGCATTTTCGCTATTTGG
>JAYSUQ010000157.1:0-4177 GCA_043718985.1 Bacteroidota bacterium
GGCTACCGATGGTTGTAATTGGGAAGACGCTGTAATGAAAGCTGATGATGGTGTACATTTAAATTTTCCGCAATCGGTACAAAAAAAAGGATGGTGGGCCGAGCCTTTACCAAGCGAAAAAAATACAAAGTTTGATAATCAATTACTTGAATTAACTACATTTTTTGATAATGCATTTGCTTATTATAAAACAGAAACTATAGTCGAAAAAAACCTAAGATTTGAAGCAATGAAAGGTGTTTTTAGTGGGACTAAAAAATTATACATTCACGCCGATTATGTTAAAGATTTAATTGGAGCAATTAATTTTGCTAATAAATACCAATTAAAAAACATGGTACTAGTTGGCGCAAAAGATAGCTATAAGATTACTAAATTATTACGTGAAAACAAGGTAGCTGTTATGCTAAATCGCTTACACGATTTGCCAAATTTACCAGAAGATGAGATTGATTTAATATATAAATTACCTTATTTGTTACAAAAAGATAGTGTTTTATTTTGCTTACAAAACCAAGGCGATATGGAGGCAATGAATGCTCGTAATATTTCGTTTTTAGCTGGTACTGCTGCTACCTATGGCTTAACTAAAGAACAGGCTTTGCAAAGCATTACATTAAGTAGTGCTAAAATATTAGGTGTAGATAGTTTAATTGGCAGTATAACAGAAGGCAAACTTGCATCGTTAATTGTATCGGATGGCGATATTTTAGATATGAAAACAAATAACGTAATTTTTGCTTTTATTAATGGGCGAGCTATTAACTTAACTAATTTTCAAACAGAATTATATAAAAAGTATTCATCTAAATTGGGATTAAAGCAGTAAAACGATTGCTTGTTATAGCATATTGCTACGAATTAACGGTTGGCTTTTTTAACGCGTTTAATAAATTGAATCCATTATTAGAATTACGATGGGTTTTAACTAAATCTATTTTTTGCTGAATTGTTTTTAAATTACAATTATATTTTGCTGCAAGTTGTTTTTACGTTTGTTTTTCTTGAGCGTATTCTTGCCAAATAATTTGAGTATTTATTCGACAATTTCTACTATATCTTTTTTTGCAAGAAGCACGTTTATAACCTTGTATATCTTTATTAAAATCGTTTTTTAAGACTGCTTACAATTACATTCTTGCTATGCTATTCATATTAAAAATTTTGAACGATTTTAACACCAAAAATGCCCATTAACCAAAAAGAACCGCTAAGCACTTAGCGGTTCTTTTGTTTAGTGATTTACATTATTTAAATACATTAACCGTTCCGTGTTGTTCTATCTCCTTACCATCAAAGCCAATTGCCTTTACAAAATAAAAATAAGTTCCACTTGTAACATCAACACCAGCAGGAGTCTTTCCATCCCAACCTGCTTTATCGCCACTAAAAGCATACATTTTTTCGCCCCAACGATTAAATATTTGTAACGATATTTCTTTTACACCTGTCGATTTAATAGTGAACTCATCATTCGTTCCATCGCCATTTGGTGTAAATACGTTTGGTATTATTAACGTTAAACCATCACTTACAACTATTGTTATTGTTTTTGTAATTGGTGCACAACCTGCAGCTCCTTGTATTGCAACTGTTGCAATATAAGTACCACTTACGGTATATGTATTTGTTGGGTTTTGTGTTGCAGCTCCATTACCATCGCCAAACAACCAAGTAAATATAGTTCCGTTGGTAGTTAAACTAAATGTAACTGGTAGCGGTGTTAATCCTTCTAATGGGTTTGCAGTTAAAGTAGCCGTTAAGCTATTTTGAGTTACAGTAACAACGCCGTTAGATGTACATCCATTAGATAGGTTAGTTACCACAACACTATAAGCCCCAGCGCCACTTGCAATTGGGTTAGCTGTTGTACTATTAGTTATGCTTGCGCCAAGTGGTGCGGTCCAATTATACGTTACAGCATCTGTAGTTGTAATGGTTCCTAATAACGATACCGTTGGCGAACCGCATGGCGCAACAACTACAGGAATTACTGTTATTAATTGCGGTGGCACTGAACTACCTGTTACAGTAAATTGTTCGGTAGTTGAGCAGGTATTAATTGCATCAATAGTAACTAAAGTATAAATTCCAGCACTTGTTACATCAAAGTTAGGAGTTGCAACATTGCCTAAAATCCATAAAATACTTGCAGTACTTGGCGTTGTGGCACCGTTTAATGTTACCGTTGCAGTGTTGCCAGAACAACCTATTACGCTGTTTGTAGATACAACAGTTATTGTTGATGTTGGCATTACTATATTTTGATTTACAGTAACTGTATTAGTTGCATTACACCCATTTATTAAATTAGTAACCGTTAACACAAAATTACCGCCAGCATTTATAATTGGATTTAACGTAGTACCATTTAGTATAGTGCCTAAGCCCGACCAGCCAAATGTATTATTACTATTTGCAGGAACAACAACTGCATTTAAAGTAGCCGTAGTGATTGAGCAATTTAAAACAGATGCTGGATCAATAGTAATAGTTGGTGTTATATTATCAGCAATTACTGACACCGTTGCAATTGCAGGGCAACCATTTGCTGCAAATACAGTTGCGGTATAAACACCTGCATTATCAAACGTTGGATTGCTACCCAGTGTTAATGGCGCGGGGCTAGTATTCCAAACTATTGAAGTAAAAGTTGGGACCGAACTTACAGTTGTAGTTACAACCGAATTTGTACAAGTAATTGTAAGTGAGTTTGGTGTAACTGTAACTACTGGCGCATTGGCATCGGGGCTAACCGTAGCCGTTGCACTTGCAGTACATCCGTTTGCTGCTGTTACAATTAAATCATATGTTCCACTACCTGTTGCAATTGGATTAAAAATAGTATTAAAATCTAACGTTCCTCCATTAGCAATCCAGTTATAGCTTACATTAATTGGCGTACTATTTGCCGTTAACTGCACTGTTGTAGTAGCACACGTTATTGTTGATGTTGTAGGTGTTACTGATAAAGTTGGGCGTACTGTATCTGTTGGCAAAACACTTAATGTTGCCGAACCAACGCATCCATTATCATTATCGGTTAATGTAACAATTACTAATGTGTTATTAGCAATAGCCGAATTTGTTGTAGCTGATACTATACCTGCACCACTCCAAACGTATCCAAAATTAGTGGCACTAGGCGTTGCTACTAAGCTAACTGTATTTGTAACACAGGTTACGCTGCCAGTTACGGTAATAATTGGCGTTGTAGTTGTTGTGTTAGCTGTTATTGAGCCTGTTATTGTTACCGAACATGTTGGTGATGAGGTATCAATTAATGTTACGGAATACAACCCATCTGCCGAAACAGTAATAGTTGGCGTATTAGTTGCACCTATTATTGTGCCACCACTCCAATTAGTTGATAAGCCTGTTGTTGGCGTTGTTGTAACCGATATAATTACATTGGTATTTGTACATGTTATCGAGTTTGTTGGCAAAACAATTGTACCTGTTGGTATACCCGCTCCTGCAAAAACCTCAACGGTTGATGTGTTTGGGCAACCCGAAACTGCATCAAGCGCTTGTAATGTATAAATACCAGCTGCATTAGGTGTTAAGGTTAATGTTGTGTTGGCTGTATTTAACCAACTAACCAATGTGCTACTAGATGTGCCAATTAATGTTACATTGCTAGACCCACACGTTATTGTTTGGTCGCTACCCGCACTTACCGTTGGTATAGCTGTGTTTGAAGTTACAGTTACAAAAGTTGAATACGTACACCCTGAACTCGACATTACGTTTACCGTATAATCACCAATACCAGTAATTGTACTTGTTTGTGCGTTTACACCTGTTAAAATTGCTCCTGTTGCAGGAGCCGACCATGTATAACTTTGCCCAGACAAGGTTGCGCTTAATGCAGATGTAGTGTTAGTACAACTAATGGCATTACTAACAGTAGCTGAAGTGATAGGCAATGCATTAACAGTGATAGCCGTTGTTGTTGGCAAACTAAAGCAAGACGAGCCGTTATCGCCAATTACACTATAAGTAGTATTAGCTAACGGACTTACCGTAAAATTATTAGTACTAACAACACTAGTTGTATTAGTATTGTTTGTTAATGTATAACTTGTTGCACCCGTTGGTGTAATTACCGAACTTAAACCTGCGCATATTGTTGCACTATTAACGCTAATTAAAGAGATGACTGGTGCTGTTTGCA
>JAYSUQ010000158.1:0-4151 GCA_043718985.1 Bacteroidota bacterium
CTATATTTGAAATGGATGGTAGGGAGTGTTTATTTAAAGGAGATAATAGTTTAGAGTTTATCTTTTCGGGGTTAGGTGGGTTTAAATAAGTAATTAAATTAGAAATATTTTTTAAAAAGTAAAATGTACGGCATTATTTTTATGAGTATAAATATTATATCGTTTGCTTTAATGGCTTATGATAAATATTTAGCAATAAATAATAAATTTAGAATTAGCGAAAAAACATTATTACTAAGTGCGTTTTGCTTTGGTGCAACGGGTGTTTTTTTAGCAATGAAAAAGCCAGTTAATCATAAAGGCGCAAAGCCAGTATTTATAATTTTAGTACCTGTATTTATAATTTTAAATTTAGTTACAGGATATTATATTTTAAACAACTTTTTATAAGTTATATTTAAACTGTGGAAACGAATCGCTATTTTATTATTAATAAACCATACAAAATGGTTTCGCAATTTATTAGTCCAGATAAAGTAAGGTTGCTAGGCGATTTGGATTATAGTTTTCCGGAAGGCACCCACGCAATTGGTAGGTTAGATAATAACTCTGAGGGGTTACTTATTTTAACTACCAACAAACGCGTTACTAAATTATTGTTTGAAAGTGATAAACCTCACAAACGAACTTATGTTGTGCAAGTAGAAAGAGTTGTGAGCGCCGAAACATTAGAGAAATTAAGGACAGGAATTAGCATTAGAGTTAAGGGTGGCGGTTACTACACTACAACGCCTTGCCAAGTTGATATTATAACCAAGCCAACTAATTTACCAAAACGCCAACACGAGTTTAGAGATGACATACCACATACTTGGTTGCAATTATCGTTAACAGAGGGTAAATATCATCAAATACGCAAAATGGTATCGGAGGTTTACCATCATTGTAAGCGATTAATTCGTGTATCGATTGAAGATTTAGAATTAGAAGATTTGCAACCAGGGTGCGTTAAAGAAATTGAAGAAACCATTTTTTTTGAAAAATTGAAAATTGATGATTGGCAAGATTCTATTATTTCCAATTAATTAAATCTTTTCCAATATCGTTACGGTAATATTTTTTCGCATATGATATTTTATCGGCCGTTGCAAAACTTTTTGTTACAGCTTCGTTTATAGTTTTTCCAAAAGAAGTAACTGCAAACACCCGTCCGCCATTTGTTACTACTGCATCGTTATTAAGTTTTGTGCCCGAATGAAAAATTAAACTTTCGGTATCACTAGGAATAGCCGTAACAGAAATATTGTTTTCGTAAACCTCAGGATAACCACCAGATACCAAAACAACGGTTGCTGCAACATTTGGTGTTACGCTAAATTGTTTAGTGTGTAATGTTTGTGTGGCTACTCCTTTTAGTAAATCTAAAAAATCCGATTCAATACGAGGTAATACTACCTCTGTTTCAGGGTCGCCCATTCGGCAATTGTATTCAATCACTTTTGGCTCGCCATCACAATTCATTAATCCTATAAATATAAAGCCACGATAATCTATGTTATCTTTAATTAACCCATTAATAGTAGGTATAATAATTTGTTGTTCAACTTTATTAATAAATTCATTATTTGCAAATGGCACTGGGCTAACGGCACCCATACCACCTGTGTTTAAGCCCGTATCGCCAACGCCAATACGTTTATAATCTTTTGCGGCGGGTAATATTTTGTAAGACTTGCCATCGGTTAATACAAAAACAGATAACTCAATGCCATGCAAAAACTCTTCGATAACAACAGTGTTACCTGCCTCTCCAAATTTTGCATTCAAAATCATGTTTTGTAATTCGCGTTTAGCCTCTTCTTTATCATCAATAATTAAAACACCCTTACCCGCAGCCAAACCATCGGCTTTTAAAACATAGGGTGCGTTTAAACTATCAATAAATGTTGCTGCTTGCTCAATATTATATTTTGTAAAGCTTTTATATTTTGCGGTTGGTATACCGTGCTTAATCATAAATTGTTTACTAAAATCTTTACTACCCTCTAATTGTGCGCCATCTCGTTTAGGACCAATTACAGGTATGTCTTTTAGCACATCGTCTTGTAAAAAAAAATCGTGTATTCCGTTTACTAAAGGATCTTCTGGGCCTACCAAAACTAAATTAATATCTTTTTCCCAAACTAAATTTTTAATAGCCTCAAAATCTGTTAGTGCGATGTTAACATTAGTGCCGCAATGTGCGGTACCAGCATTGCCTGGTGCAATATATAAATTATTTAGTTCGTTACTTTTTGATAACTTCCATGCAAAAGCATGTTCTCTTCCACCCGAGCCAAGTATTAATACATTCATTTATTTTATTTTTAGATTGCGTAAAAATAAAAAATCTCACCGTATGCGATGAGATTTTTTATTAATTATTTTTTATCGTTTTCTTCTACTAAAACTGCTGTTGCCAGTAACCCTTGTAGTCGATCGTCGTTTGTTTTGTTTAGCTAACAAACCATCGGTATATTTTTTAGGATGCGTTCGGTTTCTCGAAAATAAACGCGCTTGCTCTCTATTTTGTTTTGTACCAGGGTTTGTTTTATGATACACCCAAGGCCCTCTACCTTTATCTTTTTTCTTAAAAATACGGGCTAAAAATCCTTTTTTGCCCGCTCCTTTTGCAAAGGCATTAGCATTACCCGAACTTTTTTTGCCACCACCAAAAACCTTACGCCCACCTTTTTGGTTACGATGCTCGCGTTTTCTAGCTTGCGCAATTATTGGGGTTGATATTGCAAAAGCAAATAACAACGATAAAACAAATATAATTTTAGAAAACTTCACTTATACAATATTATACAAATTATTTTAGATATTTTAATAATTGAGGTAACATTTTATCTAAAAAAGCGAGAAGATTTAAACAATTGAGTTGTTAAAACTTAACTGCAAGACTATCAACTATTAATTTTGAAATTAATTTGTAATAATTGTTATTCGAATGTTGTAATTTACTTCAAAGCAAATATTCATAAGCTTCTTATAGATTATCATCCTAGTTTTTATCAATTGCCCCATAACTAATAGTTTATTCGTTGAGAAATTTTTAAACTATAAAAAAAGAGCTGGCTGCATAATTATAGCACGTTTAATTTATATCAGGCAACAACGATTAGGAATAAAAACAGATGTTTAGTAATTACACTAAAAAACAAACTTGGTTAACGAGTTTAAATAATAATCGGCAATTATAAATTTCGGGTTGTTTTTGTTTTCTTCATCTGGCACAACAAGCACTTTCATTTGAGCGGCTTTTGCGGCAATTAAACCATTTAACGAGTCTTCAATAACCAAACAATTAACTGGCAAGCTATTTAATTTGTTAGCACAATTTATAAAAACTTCGGGATGTGGTTTACCAAATTTCAAATGTTGTGCCGAGCAAACACAATCAAAATAATGCCTAATATTTAAATGTTCTAAAACCGTATTCATCAATTTTATGTTTGATGATGTAGCTAAACCAATTTTAAACTGATGTTGTTTTAAATAATCTAAAGTAATTTTAACTCCAGGCATTAATTTACCTTCGGTTTTAATTAATTTACACAAACTATCAATTACTAAATTATCAAAATCGGATACTACTACAGTGGTTATGTTATGCGTTTTTAACCAATATTCAGCTACCTCAATAAAACGCATTCCTGTTGTAATTCGGCAATCTTCATCAGTAAAAGGTATGCCAATGCTATTAAAACTTGTAATCATTGCTCTTCGCCATAAAGGTTCCGAGTCAATTATTACTCCATCCATATCAAAAATAACGGCTTTTATGTTTGTTAGCATTGTTAATTTCTTTGTTTAATAAAAGCAAATATATGTATAAAAGGCATTGTACACTGTGTTAAATTTGGGTTATGTATTTTCCTGATTTTGTTGATTTTGGAGCTGATGAGCTTTTGTTGCTAACGTTTATAATTACGTTAGTTGGTATTACTTTGCATTATGTTTTTAATATTTTACCACTAGGTAATTTTAAAGAAACGCATATTGAACAATCAACTACCGATAAAAAATTACCAGTTAGTATTATTATTTGTGCGCGTAACGAAGATGATAACTTAACCGAATTTTTACCCAAGGTGTTAACACAAAATTATCCCGAATTTGAAGTTGTGGTTGTTAACGATTGCTCCGACGATAACTCAGAAAATGTG
>JAYSUQ010000159.1:0-4126 GCA_043718985.1 Bacteroidota bacterium
TTTTTTTTAATGATTTTAATGCGCTTATTTTATTTTTTTGAACATTATAATTAGTTATAAATACCCTATCAATACAATAAATAATAGGTGATATTAAAAATAAACAAAATATAGAAATACGAACCCATTTATTTGTAATATAATTTAGTATCATTATTAAAAATGCAGCTATGATAATAAATAATGCTGGCGAAATAAACAAAATATAACCTTGCATTTTGGTTTGAGTAATACTAAAAAAAAGCAAAGGAATAAAAATCCAAAAAGTTAACAATAAAAAAACAATATTATTCTTTTTTAAATAATTAAATAAAAGCCACATTAATGGTATGTAAATAAAGTCATGATAATTTAATCTTATTTTATTTATATAATAAAAAAAACCACCACCTTGATTATCTAAAACAGTAAAAAAATGATTGAAATTGTTTTTTTGTTCTTCAATAAAAAATGGATTAAATTTTAAGTAACAGTATAATTGCCAAGGTAAAAAAACTAAGCAACTAGTAAAAACAATAATAAAACAGTTTAATAAATTTTGT
Organism: Bacteroidota bacterium; assembly: GCA_043718985.1. Taxonomy (GTDB): domain Bacteria; phylum Bacteroidota; class Bacteroidia; order B-17B0; family Aurantibacillaceae; genus UBA4416. Next base: position 543 of record JAYSUQ010000159.1, read on the forward strand.
TTAATTGGAGTGTCTTCTTTATGCCATACAAAAAATAATATAATAATTATATATGCAGGAAGCCATTTACACAATATGGCAATGCCAGTTATTAAACCAATCGTTATTAATGTTTTTATTTTTTTTTGCTCGCTATATATTACAATTACAAAAATAGCTAATTCTATAAAAAACATAAAAAACAAATCAATATGATCCGTTGCCACTCTACCTGAAGTTATTTCAATAATAAATCCGTTTATAGATTGCAAAAAAGCAGACAAAAAAGCAGTTTTTATATCAAATAATTTTTCGCAAATTTTAAAAGTTAATAAAATCGAAATTGTTGATAAAAGTAAAGATGGTAAACGGATAAAAAACTCTGAAAACCCAAATAATTTTATAGATAGAGCAATCATCCATAAAGTAAATGGTTGTTTATGCAACCATATACTTGAATAGCACCAATTTGTATTATTACTATTTATTAAAGAATTATGATAAAGAGTTGGCGTTGTAAAATCATTTAATAAGTTTTTTGCAACTAATGCATGAAACCTTTCATCCCAAGGGTGTAAAAAATCATCTAAACATAATTTATAACGCAATACCAAGCCTAAAACAATTACAATAAATAAAAGGAAAGGATTTTTTGTAACTATTTGTTGTAACTTATTCATTATTTATAATCAAAAATAACCTAAAATAAGTATTTTCGCTACAAATTAAATTAAATGATTACAGCAGAAACTCCAGTAAAGTTCGACCGTCGAAAACAAAAAGACGACACACTTTTACAATTATATAAAAATATTTTAACCCCCCGAATGATTGAAGAAAAAATGCTTCTGTTATTACGCCAGGGACGCATAGCCAAATGGTTTAGTGGTATTGGGCAAGAGGCAATTTCGGTTGGTGTGGCTACTGCATTAAATAACGATGAATTTATTTTGCCAATGCATCGTAACCTTGGTGTGTTTACAACCCGTGGCATACCTATGTATCGTTTATTTTCTCAGTTTCAGGGTAAGCCTAGCGGTTTTACACAGGGGCGCGATAGAAGTTTTCATTTTGGTACCCAAGAGTATCACATTGTTGGTATGATATCGCACCTTGGCCCACAGCTTGGAGTTGCAGATGGTATTGCATTAGGTAATAAATTACGCAACGATAAAAAAGTAACTGTAGTTTTTAGCGGCGATGGTGGCGCTAGCGAAGGCGATTTTCACGAAAGTATAAATACAGCAGCAGTTTGGGATTTACCCGTAATTTTTGTTATCGAAAACAATGGCTATGGCTTATCAACGCCAAGTAACGAACAATTTCGCTGTAAATCGTTTGCCGATAAAGCAATAGGTTATGGTATTGAAGGGATTAGTATTGATGGCAATAACGTTTTAAAAGTTTATGAAACTGTAAAAAATTTAGCCGAAAGTATGCGCGAAAACCCACGCCCAATTTTATTAGAATGTGTTACGTTTCGCATGCGTGGGCACGAAGAGGCCTCGGGCACTAAATACGTACCTAAAGAATTGTTTGACGTTTGGGGAAGAAAAGATCCTGTAAATACATTTGAAAAATTTTTATTAGATGAAGGTGTGTTAACCGAAGATGTGATTGAAACGTTACGCGCAACAATAAAACAAGAAATTGAAAAAGGATTAGAAGTTGCCGAATCAGAAAAATTACCACCGCCAAATACCGAAAAAGAATTAGCCGAAATTTACATGCCTTGCAGCATTGAAGATACATCTGCCCAAGTAGGACCAAAAACTAATAAACGATTAATTGATGCCATTAGCGATGGCATGCGCTTAGCCATGCGCAAACACACTAATTTGGTGTTAATGGGGCAAGATATTGCCGATTATGGAGGTGTGTTTAAAATTACCGACGGCTTTATGGAAGAATTTGGAAAAGGCCGCGTTCGCAACACGCCATTATGTGAATCGGCAATTTTAGGCGCGGGCTTTGGCTTATCTATCAATGGTCACAAAGCAATGGTTGAAATGCAATTTGCCGATTTTGTTACCGAAGGTATGACGCAAATTATTAATAACCTTGCTAAATCGCATTACCGTTGGGGGCAAAATGCCGATGTAGTAGTTCGTATGCCAACTGGTGCAGGCGTTGCAGCAGGCCCATTTCATAGTCAAAGTAACGAAGCATGGTTTTTTAAAACACCAGGCTTAAAAATTGCTTACCCAGCTTTTCCAAGTGATGCAAAAGGCTTGTTATTAGCATCTTTTGAAGACCCTAACCCAGTTATGTTTTTTGAACATAAAGGTATGTACCGTAGCATTAGCGAAGATGTATTAGACGAATATTACACCATACCATTTGGCAAAGCACGTTTAGTGCAACAAGGCACACAGGTTACTATTATTACTTATGGCTTAGGCGTGCATTGGGCAATAGAATTATTAAAAGATAGCCCCGAAATATTAGCCGATTTAATTGATCTAAGAACACTTGCTCCGTTAGATGTTGAAACTATTTTTACATCAGTTAAAAAAACAGGTCGTGCATTTATTTTACACGAAGATACCCTAACAGGTGGAATAGGCGGAGAGTTAAGTGCACTAATAACCGAACATTGTTTTGAATACTTAGATGCACCTGTTATGCGCGAAGGTAGTTTAGACACACCAGTGCCAATGAATGCCGATTTAGAAATTAATTTTTTACCAAAACAACGATTTAAACAAAAACTATTAAAGCTAATTAATTATTAATTTGGAGGGTAGTGCTTATAATAAGCTTGGCTATCATTTAAAGTTACGCCAACAATGCTAGTAATTTAATTAACTGAACTTTAATTTAGGTAATAGAGAAATTTACGTTTTTTACTTTAAAATTTGAATACTTTAAGTAATAGTTTGTTTTTTTAACACATATAAAAGTTACTCCTAATTACAGTTTAGTAAAATTAATTTGCACCATTAATCATTAAAAATAAATTTAAATTAAAAAAACTAACTATTAAAGCAATAAAAAAAGCTTAAAATATTGTTTGTTAAACAAAATAGAGTATATTTGTTGCCCGAAAATAACGATAATATATAAATAAGAATAACATGTATTTAACATCAGAAGTAAAAAAAGACATTTTTAAAAAACACGGAGGTACCGATAAAAACACAGGTTCAGCAGAATCTCAAGTTGCTTTATTTACACACCGTATTGATCATTTAACTGGTCATTTAAAAACAAACAAAAAAGATTTTGGTACACAGCGCGCACTATTAAATTTAGTAGGTAAGCGTCGTGCATTATTAGATTATTTAAAAAACACGGATATTATGCGTTACCGTGCAATTATTAAAGTATTAGATTTACGTAAATAATTTATGTCAATTTAAAAAATTAAAAAGCATTCTGAGTAATCGGGATGCTTTTTTAGTTAATTTAATAACAAAAACAATTATTTTATAAATGTTTTTTAAACATTAAAAAATACATGTTAAATTAATTAAGATAAAAATATAGCAATCAAATATAAATCCGTACCAAAAACGTTGGTACACAAAACAAAACAAACATGTCACAAATTGGAATTCAACATTCGTTCGACTTAGGAGATGGACGAATAGTAACCCTTGAAA